>NZ_JBSFNS010000468.1:0-1003 GCF_053587275.1 Amycolatopsis sp. NPDC003676 | reverse complement strand
GCAGGGGAGTGTCCGTCATCGCGGCCTCACAGGGGAATGTTGCCGTGCTTCTTGGCTGGGTCACGCCGCGCTGAGCTGAACATCGAGCCCGGTGCGGCGTCGGATCGGTACCGTTGGGGCGAGACGACAACAGACGGGGAGTTCGATGTTGGAAGTCGCGCAACTCATCCGGCGCTTCGGCGACAACGTGGCGGTCGACGAGGTGTCCTTCACCGTGCCGCCGGGGGCGCTGACCGGGTTCGTCGGGGGGAACGGGGCGGGCAAGACCACCACCATGCGGATGATCATGGGGGTGCTGGCGGTGCACGGGGGCGAGGTCAGGTGGGACGGACGGGCGGTGACCGCGCTCGATCGCCGCTCGTTCGGGTACATGCCGGAAGAGCGCGGACTGTATCCGAAGCAGCCGGTGCTCGATCAGCTCGTCTATCTGGCCAGGCTGCGCGGACTGAGCGCGGCCGAGGCGAAGGCGCGGGCCGCCGAACTGCTGGGGCGGTTCGGGCTCGGCGACCGGAGCAAGGACAAGCTCGAGTCGCTGTCGCTGGGTAATCAGCAGCGGGTGCAGATCGCGGCCGCGGTGATCGCGCAGCCGACGGCGCTGATCCTGGACGAGCCGTTCTCCGGGCTCGATCCGGTGGCGGTCGATTCCATGGCCGAACTGCTGCGCGAGTACGCCGAGCTGGGGGTGCCGGTGCTGTTCTCCTCGCATCAGCTGGATCTGGTCGAGCGGCTGTGCGATCAGCTGGTGATCCTCGCCGCGGGACGGGTGGTCGGGCAGGGCACGGTGGCGGCGCTGCGGGCGACGGGCGCGGCGCGGTATCGGCTGGTCGTCGGCAGCGATCCGGGCTGGTTGCGGGAGTTCGCCGGGGTGCGGGTGATCGAGACGAACGGGTCGGCGGCGGTGATCGAGCTGGCGGACGCCAGTACCGACGCGGTGCTCGCCGAGGCAGGGCCATCGCGTCGAATTCAGGCGCGTCGGCCATCATCGCGTTGGCCCACTCGCGCA
>NZ_JBSFNS010000467.1:0-1005 GCF_053587275.1 Amycolatopsis sp. NPDC003676 | reverse complement strand
TCTCGTGCACCAGGGTCTTGTCGGCGAACGCGCCGACGCCGAGCGCCGGGGTGAGCGGGGTGCCGTCGGTGAGCGTCATCGGCGTGCTGGCGTTGTGGGTGTCGAAGCAGTACCACGGGCGACCGCGCCGACAGGCCCGGCATTCGCCGCAGACCGCGCGCCAGTTCAGGACGACGAAATCGCCCTCGGCGACATGGGTGACCGCCGCGCCGACCGACTCGACGACACCCGCCGCCTCGTGCCCGAGCAGGAACGGGAACTCGTCGTTGATGCCGCCTTCGCGGTAGTGCAGGTCGGTGTGGCAGACCCCGCACGCCTGGACGCGGACGACCACATCGTGCGGCCCCGGATCGGGAATCACGATGTCGACGGTTTCGACCGGCGCGTTCTTCGCGCGGGCGATGACTCCGCGGACGGTGTCGGGCATGCGGACCTCCTAGGTTGACGTCGCCGCCAACGCTAGCGGGGTCCAGCCACCGATCACACCTTCTCGTCGAAGACCAGATCGGTCGGCGGGTGGGTCAGGCGCACGGTCGGGCCGTCGACCACGGTGATCGCGTCGAGGCCGGTGGTGGAGTGGCCGGTGGAGAGGATGAAGAAGCGGTCGGCGGCCTGGGCGAGGAAGGCGGGGAAGCCGTCGAGCGAGAGATCGCCGTCGCCGAGCGCGAGGTAGTCGGCGAGGCGGCGGAACAGCTTCGGCAGCATCACCACGTCGTCGGACAGCGACGTCGGCGTGGTGATCGCGGCGCCGCTGGTGGTGGCGTCGGCCGCCCAGACACCGAGTGGGGTGGGCGCCGTCGCGGCGGCCGTGGCGACGGCGGCGAATTCGGCGCGCAGGGCGGGGAACAGGCTGCGATAGAACGTCGGGTAGGCCAGGCCGGTCGCCAGCTGGTGATGGTTGAGGGTGAGCCGCAACAGGGCAACGTCGACGAACATCTCGGTGCCCGCGCTGCCGGGGGACGCGCCGCGACCGGCGAAGGCGACGCAGCGGCCGTGCAGATCGGC
>NZ_JBSFNS010000466.1:0-1005 GCF_053587275.1 Amycolatopsis sp. NPDC003676 | reverse complement strand
GGGGACCGCGGCCCGCGAACATCGAGTTCGACTCGCTGGTGATCCGGGCCACCTGGCTGAGCGCGCCGCCGTTGAGCAGCATCGACAGCGACATCATCAGTTCCTCGACCGAGGCGCCCGCAGAGGTGTGGTCCCGATCGATCACATCGCCGTCGGCGAGCATCGGTGTGCCGGAACGGAGTTCGGGCAGCACGATCGCGACGTAGATGTCGCCGAGCGGGGTCGGCTGGCGGAGTTCGGCCCGCGATCCGCGCGGCAGCCGAACATCCGCGCGGATCTCCAGGTCGACGGTGGCCACGAAATCGGTGGTGTCGAGGCCGGTGACGACGCCGATGTCGGTCCCGCCGGTCTTCACGTGCGCGCGATCGGGCAGGTTCAGCGCGTTGTCGAACAGCGCCCGCACCGTGTAGGTGGGGCCGTCGAGGCCGGGCTTGGGCAGCGGCATGGAGTCGACGGTCACCGTGCAGCCCGCGACCGAGCAGGCCGCCAGCGCCAGGACCACCGCGCGGGCGAGCTGGGGCCTCATCGGGTCAGTCCCAGCAGTGCGGCGAACAGTCCGAAGTCGGGCCCGAAGTCCTGGAGCTTGCCGGTCCGGCATCCGTCGGCCCTTAGCTCGACCCGCTGGCAGAACAGCGCGAGCAACTCGTTGTCGAGCAGGCTTTTGTCCGTCAGCAGGTGCAGGCGCACCGCCTTGGCCTCGGGACTGACCGCGTTGCCGAGGTTGTCGAGGAACAGCGGTGCGATGTCGACGATCTCGGTGAGTCCGCGGGCATGGTCGCGCATCTGCGCGGTGATCGTGATCAGGCGCAGCAGCGCGTCGGTCAGCGGTTGCTCGTTCTCTCCGACGACGGCGCTGGTGTTGGCGACGAAGTCGTTGATCTGGGTGTCGCTTCGCCCGTCGTCTCCCCGCCATTCGCAGCAGGGTAGCGGGCTTGGGCCAGGCGTCGCCGCGTTCGCGGCACGCGAGCTGCCCGCCTACATGGTGCCCTCGGACGTGGTGGCTCT
>NZ_JBSFNS010000465.1:0-1008 GCF_053587275.1 Amycolatopsis sp. NPDC003676 | reverse complement strand
CGCGCGGGTGGCGGGCAGCAGGTGGTAGTCCGCCAGTTCCTCGCTCAACTGGTCGCTGACCTCGGCGGGTGGCTTCGCGCTCGCGGACGACTCCGGCGATCTGTCCACAGCTGTGCACAGATGTGTAGGAATCGGCAAGTGCCGAGCGGACACTCGCGCCTCCGGCGGCTTCATGTGCCCGTCGTACGTGGCGACCTCCGACGAGAAGGACAGCACCCGAGGTCGCGCCCGCGTCCTCCAGGAGGTCGTCCGAGGTGAACTCGACTGGCGCGCACCGGCAGTCGAGGAGTCCTTGGATCTCTGTCTGTCCTGCAAGGCCTGTGGATCGGACTGCCCGGCAGGCGTCGACATGGCCACCTACAAATCCGAGACCCTCTACCGCCGCTACCGAGGCCGCCTCCGTCCCCTCGACCACTACATCCTCGGCCAGCTCCCCCGCTGGCTCCTTGTCGCCCAACGCTTCCCGCGCCTGGCCAACGCCCTCGCCGCCCGCCCCCTGCTCCGACGGACCACGATGCGCGCGGTCGGCATCGATCCCCGCCGCGAAGCACCGGTCCTCGCACCGACGCCATTCCGTCGTATCTGGCAGGACATCGGTGGCAACCACCGCACCGAACCCACGGTCACCGCCCTTGCGCGCACCCGCCACCACCACCTGCTCCCGCCCTCCCGCACCGACACCCGCGCGACCACGAGCGACGCACTGACGCCCGCCGCCACCGGGCCGGCGGCGGGGAGCGAGCGCACGGTGCTGCTGTGGGTGGATTCCTTCACCGACACCTTCGCTCCGGCGAACGCGATCGCCGCGACGGTGCTGCTCGAAGGGCTCGGTTATCGGGTTCACATCCCCACGGCCCGGGTCTGCTGTGGATTGACGTGGATCACCACCGGGCAGCTCGACGGCGCGCGCGCTCGGCTGCGGGCCACCGTGGCGGCGCTGGCCGGCCACGCGGCCGCGGGTGGACTCGTCGTCGGGCTCGAACCGTCGTGTACCGCCGCCCTGCGGTC
>NZ_JBSFNS010000464.1:0-1010 GCF_053587275.1 Amycolatopsis sp. NPDC003676 | reverse complement strand
GCCGAGTACTGGCTCAAGGCGCGGGCCGCCCGCGCCGGCGCCAACGGCTACCTGATCTACCAGCTGCCCGGTGAAACCCCCACCCACAGTGGTGGTTACGTCGTCGTCGACATCGGGCCGTACGGGCTCGCCGACGCGATCGTCGACCTCATGCCCGCCACCGGCGCGGGTCGCGGGGGCATCATCCCGCTGGTCACCGGCGCCGACCAGGGCGACCATCAGCGGCCGTCCTCGATGTTCTTCGAGGAGGCCGACACCTCGATCGTCGATCGCAGTGCCGAGTTCCTGAATCGGCCCGCCGAGCGCACCGGCACGATCAACATCCTGCAGAACCAGTCGATGTTCGGATCCCGTGGCATGCATCGCGACATCCTGGTCTGGCGCGACCTGCCCGACGACGGTCGCTACGTCATCGGCCTGCCGAACGAGAACCCGGTCGCCACACCGATGTCCAGGGCGGATCTGGTCGACGCGGTCAACGCCTCGATCGAGCGGATGATGTCGCGGGTGGAGTCCCACTGGGAGGCGAACGCCTAGGTACCGGCCGTTCACGACGGTGTCATGCCGGGTTCGCTCCGCCATGCCAAGCTGTTGCGCAGGCGAAGGACTTGTGGTGTGCTCGGTGCTACCACTCGTGGAGGGATGAGGGCGATGACGTTCGAATACGACGCCGACGACTTCCGAACCGCGGCAGGCAAGTCGCGCAATGTCGGAACCCAACTCACCAACATCATCAACACCCTGAACGGCTCGCTCAACGGGCGCGGAAACGTCTGGGGCAATGACAAACTCGGCCAGAGCTTCAACGACGGCCCCGGCGGCAACGACGGTTACGACTCCTCCTGGACCAACACCAGCGACAATGTCAAGACCATGGCCAAGTCCATGGGCGACTTCGCCGACGGCCAGACGGAGAGCGCCGACTACATCGACAAGATGGAACAGGGCAACCGCAACGGGTTGACTGCGGCAGCGCTGGGTCCGGCCCGCGCTCGTCGCCGCGATCGGTG
>NZ_JBSFNS010000463.1:0-1012 GCF_053587275.1 Amycolatopsis sp. NPDC003676 | reverse complement strand
GCAGGTTCTGGTGCTGCCGATCGCGGGCGCGGTGGCCGACCGCAGCCGCAACAAGCGCAAGATCCTCGGCGGGTTCGCCGTGCTGGGCGCGGCGCCGGGCAGCACGCGCGGGCTGGCGCCGGTGGCGATGAGCACGACCTCGGCCTCGAACTCCTCGGTGCTGCCGTCGGCCAGCGTCGCCTTGACCCGATGCGCCAAACCGGTCGCGGGACCGACCAATTCGCCCCGGCCCGCCAGCAGCTGCACCCCGGCGGCCTGCAACTTGGCGCGGATGTCGGCGGACTGGGCCAGCGCGAGCGCCTTGACGCGGCCGTTCACCTCGGGCAGATGCACTTGGGCCTGGCTGGCGTCGAGGGTGATGCCCAGATCGCGGGCGCGGCGCAGATCGGTGCGCAGACCGGTGGAGGCGATGAAGGTCTTGGACGGAACGCAGTCCCAGAGCACGCACGCGCCGCCGATGCCGTCGGCGTCGACCAGGGTCACCGAGGCCCCGTGCTGGGCGGCCACCAGGGCTGCCTCATATCCCGCCGGTCCGCCACCGATGATCGCAATCCGTGCCACAGCCACGCTCCCTGTATTCGCCTGATCGGCCGCGTCCCTTGTGGGGACCCGTCCGTACTGTCGCTCCATCATTTCAGGTGCGTTGTGACGGTCCGGGGTCGGATCGGTGAACATGTTCGGCGTGTCGGGACCCGCCACAACTGTGACCGTCAGCCGATCTGGGTGGGAGACAGGAATTCCGCTGCTGTTATTGGCTACAGTTCGTCAGGTGCCGATCTATGCCGCTTACGGGTCCAACATGGACTCGACGCAGATGCTGGAACGCTGCCCGCATTCGCCCATGTCGGGGACCGGGTGGCTGGAAGGTTGGCGCCTGACCTTCGCCGGTGACGACATCGGCTGGGAAGGGCCGTTGGCCACCGTCGTCGAAGATCCGGGCTCCCGGGTGGCCACGGGTTTCGGGGTGGTGGAAGAGAAATCCCGCGGACGCGCGTGCAGCGGCCCCTCGGCG
>NZ_JBSFNS010000462.1:0-1012 GCF_053587275.1 Amycolatopsis sp. NPDC003676 | reverse complement strand
CCCCTGACCCCCTCACTGCCAGTGAGGTGCGCTACCAGCTGCGCCATAGCCCCGAAGCCCGGTCGTAGGCTGGCTCGCAGCGAATCTCGGTGTTCGAACAGGACGACTATGCATGCGGCGACGCTCGACCGATTACCTGGTCGGCGCGCGCCACCGGTCGGGCAGTGTGTTCTCGGCGGGCGAATACCCCGCATCCCCGGGTACGCCCGCACGGCCCTGCACCCTGCTGCCCGACCGGAGATGTACCGTGAACCAACGTTCTCGCCCTGCTGTCTGCGAAAAAGGCTCCACCCCAGTCACTTCGGCCGGTGACGTCGTCGTCGCCGCACCGCCCGCCACCGACCTCGATCGTCGGCTGCGCGAATGCGACGAGTTCTTCCGCAATCCCGAATTGGGTCATCTACCCACCCAGCGTCGTCTCGGCGCGCTCGCCGAACTGCGCGAAACCGGCACCTATCGGCAGACCGCCGAGGAGATCCTGATCGGCGCCAAACTGGCCTGGCGCAATCACGCGCGCTGCGTCGGCCGCAAACACTGGCGTTCGCTCAAACTCCTGGACGCCCGCCGAGTTACTTCCGCGCGAGAGCTTTCCGAGGCGTGCTGGCAGCATCTGCGCCTGGCCACCAACGGCGGCGCGATCCAGTCGATGATCACGGTCGGCCCGCAGCTCGTGCCCGGCGGTGGCGAGTACCGGATCGTGAGTTCCCAGCTGATCCGCTACGCGGGCTATCCCAACGGCGACGGCACCGTCACCGGCGATCCGGCCAATATCGCCGCCACCGAGCAGGCGATGGCGCTGGGCTGGCGCGGCGCGCGCACCCCCTTCGACGTCCTGCCCGTCCTCATCAGCACGCCCGACGAGGATCTGCGGTACTTCGACGTGCCGCGCGAGCTGGTCCGCGAGGTCGATCTGACCCACCCCGACTACCCGTGGTTCGCCACCCTCGGGCTGAAATGGCATGCGCTACCGGCGGTGTCGAACATGGATCTGGAGGTGGGTGGCGTCACCTAC
>NZ_JBSFNS010000461.1:0-1014 GCF_053587275.1 Amycolatopsis sp. NPDC003676 | reverse complement strand
ATGTCGTCCATGCAGCGACTGACGACTCCATTCTTTGCGCAGCATGCCACCGTTGGAGGCCACACAATCCGCGTCGCGACTGGGCCTCAGGGATTCTGCTATGTGCCTGACCCGACCGCTACACTGAATTCACCGCTCGACAGTCGAATGTTTTTCAAACTTCGCTACGCGGTTGGAGTCGGTGAAACCCCAGGTGCTTTCGGATGTTTCGTAGACGGGTGCCAGAATCAAATCATTTTTCGCCACAGACAACCGTGGGATCCAATATCGGTAGAGGCTTCAACGATTGAGGCGCTAGTTGAGCAAGGGGCGAGCTACGGACAATTTCTTGAGGCTTCGCCGGATCACCCTTTCCCCTTTGGGGACAGCTGATTTCCCAAGTGAAGCCAGGCCATCAGGCGGGTACCGCCTGTGTGGCCGCCTTCACGTCCGGCATATAGTTCTATTGTTGATCGTTCGTGAAAACTCATCAAGTGCGAAAATAGCTTCGCCTGCGCGAATCTGCGCACAAACAGCTATTCCGCATCTTTGGCGAGTATTTTCGTAAACTTCGGAGGCGCACTCATCGTCTCGACAAATTTCTCCAACATCCGTGCGCCTTCGCGTGCGTGCGCATATTCCCAGCCGCCAGATTGGAGCCGCTCCCGACTGGATTGGCCTGTATCACCGAGGTCGATATGCGGCGGGAGCGATCTTGTCAAAGCAACGCCCTTGACCAGTATGGGAATTACCACGTCGCACACATGCCGCAGCAGGCGGTTCAACTCAGCTGCTGGTGAAACAAATGCAGCGCCGTTCGGACGTTCAACGATGACGCTTGCAGTAAATGAGACGACAATCGGTGTTCCAACCGGAATCGTCATCACAAGATCTCCCGCGCTGATCGGTCGCATCGAATGATCCTGACCTATGAACGGCTTGTCCTCGCGATCTACCATCAATCCTGTCGCACACAGCCGAATACCTCGGTGTTTGTCGGTATTTGAGTATTCTTGCAGCAGCTTGAGTGGATGC
>NZ_JBSFNS010000460.1:0-1014 GCF_053587275.1 Amycolatopsis sp. NPDC003676 | reverse complement strand
CTCGGCGCGCGGCAGCCGCCCGCCCGGCATGAGCTTGCCGGAAAAGTGCAGCCAGCCGCGGAACAGCCCGCCGGTGCGCCCGAGGGTGCTGAACAGGTGCGCGTCATCGGTGCCCGACGCGCGGGAAAGCACTTGCCAGACAACCCAGTTGATCGGTCCGAGTTCGGCGAACCGTCCCGGGGAAACCCGTGGTAGGGGCGCTGGATCCATCACATCTCCACCTGTCTGCTCGTGCTCGCCCGGCCGGTTCGCAGCGTACTCGCCGGTACGTGATCCCGACGGCGACTGTGGGAGTCGTGCCGGTTTTCTTTGGTTTCCAGTGGTTTTCGCAACAGTTGCGCGTCATGATCGGTGGGTACCGCAGCGCGCAGCGGCGGTGTGAGGTCGCAGCACTGGTAGGGGAACATCGGAATGCTGGTTCGGATCAGGCCGGATGCGGAGCTCACCGGCGCCGAGCGGGAGTTCGTGGATTGCCTGCACGCCTATCCGAGCACGGGGCTCGCGCTGGTGGATTGCCGGGTGGGCGATCGCAGGCTCGGCGCGGTGGTCGTGACGCCACGGGGGATCACGGTCATCGAGGTGAAGGGCTTCCGGCGACGGCAGAGCGGCCTGCTCGCGGTCTCGGCGGCGGGCGAGTGGACGATCAGCGACAGCCCGCTCGACCTGGACGCCGACCCCTCGGGCGGCCTCACCGACCGGCTCGAACACGGGATCCACGCCGTGCGCGTCGCGCTCGAGCAGGCGCTGCAGGACAGCAGGCATGTCAGCGGCGCGGTGGTGATGGTGCCGTACCGGGGCGTGGTGGTGCGGCCGGCGCGCACCGCGCTGCGACCGGGGCTGGACGTGCTGGTCGCCAATACCGTCGACGCGCACGAGTTGCGGGTCTACCTCGAGGGCTTCTCCGCCGGGCCCCCGGCCTGGACCATCGACCGGGTGCTCACCACCTGCACCGCGCTGGGCGTCGGCACCCTGACGCCGCCGCGCGCCGAGCTGGCCGCCGACGGTTTCGCGGGC
>NZ_JBSFNS010000459.1:0-1014 GCF_053587275.1 Amycolatopsis sp. NPDC003676 | reverse complement strand
AATTGGGTGCCGAGCCCGCGACGGGTGAGAACGCGTGCCGGGCGCTCGGGCGTGGCGAGCATGTGCTCGTCTTCCCGGGTGGTGATGTCGATGCCTTCAAGTCGTGGGGTGAACGCAACCGGGTCGTGTTCGACGGCCGGACCGGTTTCGCGCGGCTGGCCATCGAGGCCGCCGTGCCGATTGTTCCGGTGGTCACGTCGGGGGCGGGCGAATCGCTGATCTGCCTGTCCGACGGCCGCGGGCTCGCGCGCCGGCTCCGCCTCGACAAGGTGCTGCGGCTCAAGCGTCTGCCGGTGACGCTGTCGCTGCCGTGGGGTCTGACTGTCGGGATCGCGGGGCTGCTGCCCTATATCCCGCTGCCGACCAAGATCCGGACCGCGGTGCTCCCCGCGATGCGACCGAGGCTGGGGGAGTCGGCCGCCGAGTTCGCCGACCGGGTGCACTGCGCGATGCAGGTCGAGCTCGATCGCCAGACCGTCCATCGGATACCGCTGCTCGGGTGACGCCACCTACTGTCCAATTCTGAGCGTTTCATCAGAATGCCTTGACGAGGGATCAATCGAATGTGATGATATTATCAACTTCACTGGGAGGTACATCGTGACAAGCATCGACAAGGGAGTCGACACCGGCCGGACGGTGCAGGTCGGCAACTGTGAGATCTACTTCGACGAGTTCGGATCCGGGCCTGCGGTCGTGCTGCTGCACGGTGGCGGCCCCGGCGCGACCGGGCTGTCGAACTACTCGCGCAACATCGAGGCGCTGGCGGAGCACTTCCGGGTGCTCGTGCTGGACATGCCGGGCTACGGCCGGTCGTCGAAGTACGTCGACCAGTCCGACCCCTTCGGTTATCTGGCGCGCGTGCTCGGCGAGTTCCTCGACGTCCTGGAGATCGACTCGGCGCACCTGATCGGCAACTCCTACGGTGGTGCCGCGGCGACCTGACCGCCGTCGAGGAGGAGTTCCTGCGGTGTCTCCTCGAAGGGCAGCCTCTCGAATTGCCGGGGGTGCCGC
>NZ_JBSFNS010000458.1:0-1015 GCF_053587275.1 Amycolatopsis sp. NPDC003676 | reverse complement strand
CAGGTCCTGCGCAACACCTTGCTGCGGTCGCTGCAACGTGGCATCTACGCCCGGCAGGCGGCGGCTGATGAACGGCGACATCCGCTTCGGCGAGCGCCTGACCGAGCCGAAGCTGTCGACCAGATTCGGCATCTCCCGCACGCCGGTGCGCGAGGCGCTGACCATGCTCTGCTCGGACGGCCTGCTGGAACGCGAGGAATTCGGGTTCAGCCCGGTCCGGCCGAGCGTGGCCCGCATCCGCGACCTGTACGAACTCCGGCTGACGCTCGAACTGGGCGGGATGACCAGGGTGCGCACCGACCCCACCGTCACCCACGACGAACGCCTGCTGCGCGCCGAACAGCAGCGCTGGCTGACCCTGCAGGCCGACCCGCCCGCTCAGGAGCCGGGGTTCGTCGTGGTCGACGAGGAATTCCACGTCGCCCTGCTGACCGCGGCGGGCAATGCCGAGATGGTGCGCGCGCTGATCGCGGTGAACTCCCGCATCCGGCACGTGCGCATGTACGACTTCATGATCAACAACCGCATCGAGACCACGATCAGCGAGCACCTCGGCATTCTCGACGCCGTGCTCGCCGGCGAGCTCGAGCTGGCGCAGCGACTCCTGCACACCCACATCGGCGACTCGCTCGATGTCGTGCTCGACCGCATCTCGCGCGCCGTCGCCGCCATGTCCATGAGCGATTAAGGAGACCCCGCCATGTCAGCAGGACTACTCGACACCGCGACCGCGAGGGTCGCCGCGGCCTACGCGCGGATCGCCGAGGTGGACCGTCCCGAGGTCTGGATCACGCTGCGCCCGGAATCCGAACTGGTTACGGAGGCAGCGGAACTGGAGCGCCGAATCGCTGCGGGCGAGGAACTGCCGCTGGCCGGACTGCTCGTCGCCGTGAAGGACAATGTCGATGTCTCGGGCCTGCCGACCACCGCGGGCAGCACCGATCCGAGGTACGACGACCCCGGCCCGACCCGCGTCAGCAGCAACATCCCCACGCCGACCACGATCGGCCCGACC
>NZ_JBSFNS010000457.1:0-1019 GCF_053587275.1 Amycolatopsis sp. NPDC003676 | reverse complement strand
GGCCGGAGCAGGCGGCCCAGCCCACCTAGGAGCAGGTCCAGGCCGAAGGTGAAATCGGCGATACCGGAATGGGTTCCGTCGATGACGAGTGCGGCCAGGGCGTGCATGTGGGGGTGTGTCTCGGTGGGGATGAGGGGCAGGAATCGCTGTGCCGCCGAGGCGTATTCGGCGGGGTCGAGGGGGAAGTTGATGGCTTGCAAGGTGAAGCCGTAGATGTGGCTGTCGAGGGCGTTCCACGCGCGGTCGGCCTGCTCATAGCTGAAGCCCGCGGTGATCAGGCAGGCCAGGGTGGCGTCGATGTAGCGGAGCATGGCCGGGCCGACATTGACGCGGGAGCCGAGCAGGCCGGTGGCCCAGCGGTGCCGGAGCAGGACCTCGTGCGCCGAGGTCGCGCGGTGGCGTAGCTCGGCCCGCCAGTCGCCGTCGGCGCGGGGGACGTAGATCTCGGCGACGACCAGGTCGACGATGCCGTCGAGCAGGTCCTCCTTGTTGGCGACGTGGTTGTACAGCGACATCGCCTCCACACCGACCGCCTTGGCGAGCTTGCGCATCGACAGTGCGTCCAGGCCCTCCTGATCGGCGAGGTCGATCGCGGCGCGCAGGACTCGTTCCCTGGTCAACGGGGTGCGTGGCATGCGGCTCCTGACTCATTCCTTGACCTACTTACGGCGTAAGCGTACCGTCTGAACCATCAGGCTTACGCTGTAAGTGCGAATTGAGGGACGGCATGACCGAGGTGGATACGGCGTCGATGACCGCATGGGTGGCTCCCCGGTACGGCGGAAGCGAGGTACTGCGGACCGAGATCGTGCCGCGCCCGGCGGCGGGTCCGCGCGAGGTGGTGGTCCGGGTGCGGGCGGCTTCGCTGTGCAGCGGGGACCTGCACCTGCTCACCGGTACCCCGTACCTGCTGCGGCTCGGGTTCGACCGGCGCAAGGGGCGGCGGCTGGCATGTCAGAGCGAACCGGCCAGCGACTGCGCGGTCGACCTCAGCTCAGTGCCGGAACCCGCGCCGCACC
>NZ_JBSFNS010000456.1:0-1020 GCF_053587275.1 Amycolatopsis sp. NPDC003676 | reverse complement strand
GCCCGCACGAGCTCCTTGAACCCCGCCTCATCGAGCTCGCCCCCCTCCCGCAGATCGATCACCCGCCGCGTGTTCCCCTCCAGCCCGGAGTTGAAAACCCCACGCGGATCAGGCAACCGAGCCCCCTTGGCGAAGGTGACCTTCACGATCTCCTTGTACGTCTCCCCCGTACACACCATCCCGTCGTGGTACCACACCGGCACCCCACGCCACTTCCATTCCTCGACGATCCCCGGATCCGCCTCGTGCACCAACTCCCGAATCCGCGCCAGCACCTCCCCCCGCCAATCCCCCAACTCCGCGATCCGCTCATCGATCCGCCGCCCAGCCGAACCCTGATCACCCGTCACAGTCATCACCGGTCGCTCTCGTCGTCGTCACCCGCCTGATCCCCGAGTATCCCCCGACCCCGCCGAGATCCCGGTCAGGCCTGCTCGAGCATGTCGAACGGAATCGTCACCTCGACCGGTTCGTCGAGCAGGAGAACTCTGCGATGGACGGTGTGTGCGCGGTAGCATCGTCCGGACCAATCGAGGCGATACTCCTCGATCTCCTCGATCCGCTCCTCCTTCTGATCGAGCCTGACGATGAGGTAGCGCGGGATCCCCGCAGCCGCGTACTGGATCCGTTTGTCGGTGATGTCTGCGTCGATGGTCGATTCCGACGTCACCTCGACGACGAGCAGAAGGTGATCCCGCACAGAGTTGACGTCGTAGGGCTCGCAATCGCGGATCCAAACATCGGGATAGCGAATGTTCAACCGCCGGTCGGCTGCCGACGAATCGGCATCGGCGAACCGTGCCGCGACGTCGGAATCCACGACCATGCACGGCCCGCCGGCACGTCGACCCGCCTCCAGCAATCCCGCGAGCCGCCGCACGACCCGGCTGTGCAGCGGACTCTGCGCCATCATCCGCACAACCCGGCCGTCGACGATCTCGATGTCGCCCCACTCGTCCGCGGCTCCGTCCAGGAAGGCCTCAGCGGTCAGTCGCTGCTCACGCTGCTGATCGGGCGGGC
>NZ_JBSFNS010000455.1:0-1021 GCF_053587275.1 Amycolatopsis sp. NPDC003676 | reverse complement strand
CTCGGCGTGCGGGTCCTCGGCCCTGGCGGCCTGTGTCGCCGTGATCGCCTCGGGGGAGAAGCCCATCTTCGCGGCGCGCATCGTGTGCGCCGAAACGCAGTAGTCGCAGCCGTTGTCGGCGGCGATCAGGAGGGCGAGCTGCTCGCGGGTACGGGCGTCGAGCGTGCCCGCCGTCAACGCGTCTCGCAGGCGCAGATACCCCCGTAGGGTGGCCGGGCTGTTCGCCATGGCGGCGTAGAGATTCGGCACCCGGCCCAGTTGCCGCCGGACTTCGGTGAGCAGTTCGCCCTGCTCGGCATCGGCGGTGTCGGTGGAGAGAAGAGGCAGTCGGGACATGGTGCGCTCCAAGGATGTTCGACAACGGTACTGATCGGTACCGAGTCGTGACGGTACCGATCGGTTCCGTCTCGGTCAATCAACTCGGTACCGATCGTTTCCGTTCTGGTACGGTGAGCGCATGGCGACACAGGCCAAGCAGCGGTTGCTCAACACCGCCGAGGAGTTGTTCTACGCGGAGGGCATCCGCGCCGTCGGAATCGATCGGCTGCTCCAGGAGTCCGGCGTCGGCCGCGCTTCCTTCTACCGCCACTTCGCGAGCAAAGACGACCTGGTCGTCGCCGTCCTCGAAGACCGTGACCGCCGCTGGCTGGACTGGCTGCGCACCTCCGTCGAAGCCGTCGACGACCCCGCAGCCCGCCCCATGGCCGTCTTCACCGCACTCGCACAACGCTTCGCCCGCAACGATTTCCGCGGCTGCGCCTTCATCAACACGATGATCGAGGTCGCCGACCCCACGGCCCCCGCCCACCAGGCAGCCGACCGCCACAAGCGCCGCGTCATCGCCTACCTCACCGAATTGCTCACCGCCGCAGACCAACCCGACCCCGACACCCTCGCCCCCGAACTGGCCCTGCTCATCGACGGCGCCATCGTCACCGCCGTCCGCGAGAACTCCCCAGCCGCCGCCGACCGCGCCGCCACCATCGCTGCGAAACTCCTGTCCTGAGCAGTAGTACTCAGG
>NZ_JBSFNS010000454.1:0-1021 GCF_053587275.1 Amycolatopsis sp. NPDC003676 | reverse complement strand
GGCAGCGATCATCATAGCGGGACGCGGCAGCCGCGTGGCATCGGTAGAGGTGCCACGCGGCCGTCGCGCTCAGCGATGTCCCGGCGCAGTATCGGTGTTACTGCTCAGGACTGGGCGCGGGCCGCATCGTCGGCGGCCATCGCGTCACGCAGGCTCTTGGGACGCATGTCGGTCCAGTTCTTCTCGACGTACTCGACGCACGCGGCCCGGCTCTCTTCGCCGAACACGACACGCCAACCCGCCGGGACCTCCGCGAAAGCGGGCCACAGGGAGTGCTGCTCTTCGTCGTTGACCAGAACGAAGAAGCGGCCGTCCTCGTCGTCGAAGGGGTTGGTGCTCAATTTCACCTCACTGGATACTGGCGCTGTGTACGGGATCGCTTCGGGGTGCGAGGCCCCGGGCGTTGTGTCGACCCTAGCAAGGCTGACGTTACTGGTAGGTGGTTACCTCAGCCTCGGCGGTCAGACCGCGAAGAAATCGAGGAGGATCTTGTTGACCGCCTCGGGGCGTTCCAGGTAGCCGTAGTGGCCGGTGTCCGGGATTTCCTGGTACCTGGCGCCGGGGATGGCGTCGGCGACTTCCCGCGACAGATAAGGCGGAATCATCCTATCATCGGCGAAGCCAATTGCCAGACAGGGCACCGTGATTGCGCGATAGGCGGCCACCCGCTCGAACTCGTGGTCCATCGCCCGCTGCGCGCGGATGCCCGGGGTCGCTGGCCCGCCGGTGAACTCGAACAGGTCCAGCCAGTCGCGGGCGGCATTGGTGTCGGACATGGTCGCCGGCGACAGATTCACACAACAGAACAGCGAGGCGAGGAACCACCGGAGGAATCCGGCAGGCCGGACCCGCGAGAGGCCACAGACGCGAAGCAGCCGGAACCGCCGAGACGACTCGGCAGGCCGGGGACACGGGCGGACCCCTGACCAAGGCATGCAACCTCTCAGTTCCACACGGCAGCGGTGACGCTGCACGCCGAGGGCCCCAAGCCCTCAGACAGACCGGGCTGACGAGCGCCGAC
>NZ_JBSFNS010000453.1:0-1023 GCF_053587275.1 Amycolatopsis sp. NPDC003676 | reverse complement strand
CGGGCCGCCCGTGGCCTCGAGGTCGTCGGTGGACGCGGCTCGGGCGCGGTGCTCGTGCTGGTCGGTCCGCCCGGTGTCGGCAAGACCTCGCTGGGTGAGTCGGTCGCGAAGGCGCTGGGCCGCAAGTTCGTTCGCGTCGCCCTCGGCGGCGTGCGCGACGAGGCCGAGATCCGCGGCCACCGGCGCACCTACGTGGGCGCGCTGCCCGGCCGGATCGTGCGCGCGGTGAAGGAGGCGGGGTCGATGAATCCCGTCGTGCTGCTGGACGAGATCGACAAGGTCGGCTCCGACTTCCGCGGTGACCCGGCGGCGGCGCTGCTCGAGGTCCTCGACCCCGCGCAGAACCACACCTTCCGCGATCACTACCTGGACCTGGATCTCGACCTGTCGAACGTGCTGTTCATCGCGACGGCCAACGTCATGGACACCATCCCCGGCCCGCTGCTGGACCGGATGGAGCTCATCACCGTCGACGGCTACACCGAGGCCGACAAGGTGGCCATCGCCCGCGACTTCCTGGTGCCCCGGCAGCTGGAACGCAACGCGCTGACCGCCGAGGAGGTCGCGATCACCGACGCGGCGCTGCGCGAGATCGCGGCGAACTACACCCGCGAGGCGGGCGTGCGCCAGATGGAGCGACTGGTGGCGAAAGCCTTGCGCAAGGCGGCGACCCGCCTGGTCGCGGGGGACGCCGGTCGCCTGGACGAGAAGACGCTGGTCGACAACGGCTCGCTCGGCGCGGGCGCCGTGCTCGGGTACGACCCCGGGCTCGGCTACGACAACGTCATCGATATCGAGTCCGGCGCACAGCCGGCCGGTCGGCCGACGAGTCTCGTGGTCGACGTCGACAACCTGACCGACTATCTCGGCCGTCCCCGCTTCACCCCGGACTCGGCGGCGGCATCGATGGTGGAGGCGCGGATCTGGGCGACCCGGGCGGAGATCCGGTCGGCCGGGCGGATGACGGTGCGGCGGCGGTCGCCGGTTCGGTGCTCGGTCCCGACGGACCCGACGGGTTGCGGG
>NZ_JBSFNS010000452.1:0-1024 GCF_053587275.1 Amycolatopsis sp. NPDC003676 | reverse complement strand
CTCGACTGCATCCGGGCGCGTTGCTCGGCGACCGCAGGGCCCGCGGCCAGGGTCTCCACGTGCAGCGCCCGCGCGGCGACCGGTTCGTCGGCGAGGATGGTCAGGTAGGCCTGCAAGGAGGTCCGCACCAAAGCGTGACTGTCGCGGACCTCGACGTCGGCGACAGCTGAAGCCATCCGGGACGCGACGATGTTCACCGCGATCTCGAACCCTTCGGCGAAGCACTCGTCCTTGGTGGCGTACATCGTGTAAAAGGTGCGTCGGGCGACCCGGGCGCGCGAGACGATGTCGCCGATGGTGGTCGGCCCATACCCCACTTCGCCGACCGCACTCACCGCAGCCAGCGCGAGTCGACCACGTTGGGATTTCGACACCTCCTCGCGAGAGAGCCCGCCCTGGCCGGCGGGCCCAGGCCGCAGGCGACCCGCACTGATGTCCGAACCCAGGATCATGGCTCCAACGTAATCCGTCCATTCCGAGCCAACCCGGAAGATGCCGGAATCACTGCGCCCGGACGCCTGCTCTCCTCGTGAAACCGACAATCTCGTTCACCGATCCCTGCCGACACCCGAGGGTGCCGCGATGAACCCGGTACACCACCAACGGAGCGCCGAACGACGGCCTTACGACCCCCGGCCTTCGCGCCGCACAACTGCAGTGTCTTGATTAACACTTCCCACACTCCATGGGCTGAATCACAAAAGCCATCTTGCTCTGGCAGCCAATTTGCATTCGTGGTTAACTCTTGGCAGTCGATAAATTCTTGATTCGACTCAGAATTCGGGCAAACATCGACGTACACCCGGACGGTTATTTCAACAGCACAACTCAGCTCATCAATTGAGCACTTCTCACCGAACCCGACACGCGCAGTTATTCCCGTATGCACGGGGTCTGCAGCTCGGAAGGAAACCCAGATGCGCGGAAAGTTATACTGGTGTTGCGCGGCAACAGTGGCAATCGCCACCTTTGCTGGAGGAACGGCGAATGCGGAGATTGCAGATCTGGCGCCGGGTAGCTCAGC
>NZ_JBSFNS010000451.1:0-1024 GCF_053587275.1 Amycolatopsis sp. NPDC003676 | reverse complement strand
GATTTCCCCGAGGTCGGCCTGGTGAACTCGGTGAACCCGGCCCGCATCGAGGGCCAGAAGACCGCGTCGTTCGAGATCTGCGATGTGCTGGGCAAGGCGCCCGATGTGCACGTGCTGCCGGTGGGCAACGCGGGCAACATCACCGCCTACTGGCGTGGATACCGCGAGTACCACGCCGACGGTGTCACCTCGGTGCTGCCGCGGATGCTCGGTGTGCAGGCCGCGGGTGCGGCGCCGCTGGTCAACGGCGCGCCGGTGAAGGACCCGGAGACCGTGGCCACCGCCATCCGGATCGGCGCTCCGGCGTCGTGGAACGGGGCGATGGAGGCCAAGGAGCAGTCCGGTGGCGCGTTCCGCGCGGCCACCGACGAGGAGATCCTGGCCGCGTACCGCCTGGTCGCCGCGACCGAGGGTGTGTTCGTCGAGCCGGCATCGGCCGCGAGTGTGGCAGGTCTGCTGGCCGCTCGCGCGGAGGGCTGGCTGGATTCGGGTCTGACGGTGGTCTGCACGGTGACCGGTAACGGTCTGAAGGACCCCGACAACGCGCTGGCCGGGATGCCCGAGGTCAAGCCGATCGCTGTCGACCCGGTGGCGATCGCCCACGAACTCGAGCTGGCCTGAGTTGAGCGCACGCGAGAGCAGGCTGATGACGGCCACCCTGCCCGCCGGTCTCGAGGTGACGGTGCGCGTTCCCGCGTCCACGGCCAACCTCGGTCCCGGATTCGATTGCCTGGGAATGGCATTGGGTCTCTACGACGAGATCGTGGTGCGAACCACCGAATCGGGTCTCGAGATCCGGGTCGAGGGTGAGGGCGCCGACGACGTGCCGTGGGGCCCAACGCATCTGGTGGTGCGGGCGATCGAGCGCGGGCTGGAATCGCTCGGCGTCTGGGCCGACGGTCTCGACGTGGTGTGCCGCAACGTGATTCCGCACTCGCGCGGCCTCGCTGCCTCGCTCGCCGAGGTCAAAGTGGACGGACGACGGACCTTCATCCCGGCTGACCGGTTGTCCGCGTTGGAGAAC
>NZ_JBSFNS010000450.1:0-1024 GCF_053587275.1 Amycolatopsis sp. NPDC003676 | reverse complement strand
GTCGACGACGTCGAGGTCCAGGCCGGGCAGCGCGACGGTGCCGGTGTCGGCGGCGGTGGCCGCCTCGAAGGTCAGCGCCACCTGGAACAGCGGGTGGTGGGCCTGCGAGCGGGTGGGGCTGAGCACGTCGACGAGCCGCTCGAACGGCACGTCGGCGTTGGCGAAGGCCGACAGGTCGACCTTGCGGACCTGGTCGAGCAGGTCACCGAAGGTGCCGCCGAGGTTCACCTCGCTGCGCAGCACCAGGGTGTTGACGAACATGCCGACGAGGTCGTCGAGGGTGCGCTCGCCACGGCCCGCGATGGGGGTGCCGATGGCGATGTCGGTGCTGTTGGACAGGCGCGCCGCCCAGGTGGCCAGCGCCGCGTGCATCACCATGAACAGGGTGACGCCGTGCGCGCGGGCGATCTCGGTCAGCGCCTGGTGCAGCCGGGCGTCGACCGAGAAGCGGTACAGGTCACCGGCATTGGTGGCGATCTCGGGACGCGGGCGGTCGGCGGGCAGCTCGATCTGGTCGGGCAGGTCGCGCAGTTGCTCGGTCCAGTAGGCGATCTGGCTCGCGGCGACCGACTCGGGATCGGACTCCTCGCCGAGCACCTCACGCTGCCACAGCGTGTAGTCGGCGTACTGCACCTCGAGCGGCGCCCACGCGGGGACCTCGCCCCGGACGCGCTCGGTGTAGGCGACCACGACATCGCGCAGCAGCGGGCGCAGCGAGAAGCCGTCACCGCTGATGTGGTGCATGACCAGCACGGCGACATGGTTGCGCTCGTCGACGCGCAGCAGGCTGGCGCGGAACGGCACCTCGCGGGTGACGTCGAAGTGCACGCCCGCCAGTTCCACGACGCGGGCGACGACCTCGTTCGCGGTGACCGGCTGGGCGGGCAGCGCGAAGCGGACCTCGTCGGCGGGCAGGACCTGCTGGTACCCGGCGCCCTCGAGCTCGGGGTAGAAGGTGCGCAGCGACTTCGATGTACATCGCCCTCGCCGACGCCTTCGACGCCGTCCGCACGCCTATCGCCGT
>NZ_JBSFNS010000449.1:0-1027 GCF_053587275.1 Amycolatopsis sp. NPDC003676 | reverse complement strand
GCACCGGCTGGATCCGGTCGCCCGCGCCCGGGTAGCGCGTCCGCAGACCTGCGTCGACGGCGTCGAGGGTGGCGTCGATGCGGGCACGGATATGTTCGGGTAGCTGGGAGTTCACCCGGCGGCTCCTTCCGCGATGATCCGCCACACGCGGTCGGCGGTCATCGGTAATCGGTCCGGTCGGGCGCCGACGGCGTCGCGGATCGCGTTCGCCAGGGCGGGCGCGACCGGGTTGTAGGGGGACTCACTCATCGATTTGGCACCCAGCGGGCCCAACTCGTCACTGGTTTCGGCGAAATACACCTCGGTGCGGGGCAGATCGGCGAACTGCGGAATGTGATAGTGCCGCAGCGTCCGGGTGGTCACCACGCCCGCGTCGGTGCGCATGTCCTCGTAGAGCGCGGTGCCCAGCGCCTGGGCGACACCACCCTCCACCTGGCCGCGCAACTGCACCGGGTTGACCACCGTGCCCGCGTCCGCCACCTGGATCGATTGCAGAATCCGCACCTCACCGGTGCTCGGCCGGACCGCCACCCGGAACGCGTGCACATTGAAACTCACCGAGCGTGGCGTCCCCGCGTGTGTGCCGTGCGCGACCAGCTCGCCGTCGGGGAGCAGCTGTTCGGCGGTCATCAGGTCGGTCCCGCACCGCACCCCGCCCGCCTCCAGCACACAGTCGCGTTCCGGATGCCCACTGACCTTCGCGGCCCTGGCCAGCAGCATCGCGCGCAGCTCCAGGGCGGCCGCGTAGGCGGCCTTGCCCGCGACCATCGTGCCGGTGGACCCGAACGCGCCGGTGTCGTGCCCGACGACATCGGTGTCGGACTGCCGGATCCGGATCCGGTCGGCGGTGGTGGCCAGCGCGGTCGCGGCCAGCTGCGCGTGCACCGTGGTGGTGCCGTTGCCGAATTCGGCGGTGCCGACGCCGATCTCGTAGGTCCCGTCGGCCAGCAGGCGCGCGGTGGCGTCGGCGTGGTGACCGCGCGGTGGCACGGTGGCGATCATCGCCACCGCCATGCCCTCGCCGATC
>NZ_JBSFNS010000448.1:0-1030 GCF_053587275.1 Amycolatopsis sp. NPDC003676 | reverse complement strand
GTCGGTCACGTTCTGATACACCATGCGCCGACCAAGCGACTCGTCGACCAGACACTACAAACAGGAACGGAGTGACGATGGCGATCGAAAGCCACAACCAAACGACGGCATTCACCGAGGGACTGGCCACCCGCAGGCAGGTGATGGGCGACGATTTCGTCGACCGAGCCCTGGCCCGGGCGGCAGTGTACTTCGACGCCAGCGCGGCGACCGCCGCGCGCAGCGCCTTCTGCTCTTCGGTTTCGTGGAAGCTCATGCCTGCTCCTGCTCTTCTTCCTCGACGACGGCGAGGACGGTTCCGACCTCGACCTGCTGGCCGACGGTCACGTTGAGTGCACTGAGGACGCCGGTGGCCGGCGCGACGATCGTGTGCTCCATCTTCATGGCCTCCAGCCACAGGATGGGCTGCCCCTGGGTGACCTGGTCGCCCTCGGCGGCGCCGAGGCGGATCACGCTGCCGGGCATGGGCGCGAGCAGCGAGCCCGCCGCGACCTGCTCCGACGGGTCGGTGAAACGGGGCAGCCTGCGCGCGGCGACCGGGCCGAGCGGCGAGTCGACCGCGACGAGGTCGCCGTAGCGGGCGATCTCGAACTGGCGGCGCACCGGACCACGCTCGCCCGGTACCGCCAGCACCACGCGCTCGGGCGTCACCGAGATCAGCTCGAGGCCGTCGTGGCCGTCGACCTCGATGTCACCGGCCCTGGTGAACCGGTACCGCACCTCGTGCGTGCCGCTGGTGCGGCTCTCGTAGGACTTGCGCTGCGGCTGCGAGGCCAGGTTGCGCCAGCCGCTCGGAGCGAGCTTGGCGAACCGGTTCGTGGTGTGCGCCAGCGCCGCGTCGGCGAGGGCGGCGGCCACGATCGACAGCGCTTCGTCGGCGTCCGACACCAGCGGCGCGGACAGCGCGGCCAGGTCGTGGGTCGCGAAGAACGCGGGCCCTCCTCGAGCCGGTCCGGGTTGGTGACGAACAGGTCGTCGCCGACGAGCTGGACCTTGTCGCCGATCTCGGAGGTCAGCTGGACCCAGCCGT
>NZ_JBSFNS010000447.1:0-1031 GCF_053587275.1 Amycolatopsis sp. NPDC003676 | reverse complement strand
CGGCACCGGCGCACGTCGGGGCGGCGCGGAAGCGGGGCAGCGGCTGGTTCAGCGAGCGGCTCATGCCGTACCTGCTGATCCTTCCCGCGCTCGCCCGTCGGCGCCACACTGCATCAACACCGGGCAATGGCGGCAGATCGTCGCCGCCTTGCGCTGCGCCGCACCACGAACGAACAGCTGATCAGGGTCCACTTCCTTGCATCGCGCCTGGGCAACCCAAGCGATCCTTGCCTCGGCCTGCTCTACATCCAGTCGAGCGATGGGGGTTGTGATGTGCATTTTGATGTGCCCCTTTGCAGTCCGAACACCGTTGTGCGGCGCTCCAGAATCGCGAGCGCGGATCACAGCAACCCAACTACCGCTGCGGTCCGCACCACATTCCACTTTGAGTGTTAGCTCTATCACACTGGGTTCTCAATCTAGGTAAAGGTATGGCGCTTGCGCAAGACCACCCCCCGATTTTTTGGTACGGCCGTCCATTCAAATCACCGATCCGACCGGGCAGTCCTGCTGTTCACCGGCGTGGCCGGGCGCGACACGCCGATGTGATCATTTTGTTGACACGCCCGAGCAACCCCCCTGGCACCGACCGGACATCACCTGTCGAGCAGCACAGCCGTGAACACCGCCACCCCACCCTTTAGGCTGGGCGGGTGCCGATCACTCAAACGCTCGCGAGGCTGGCCGGCAGCTGCGCGCTGGCCTCCGTGCTAGTCGCCGGGCTGTTGTTCCCCTTGGCCGGTGGATTCGGGTTCATCTCCAACCGAGCCGCCGATGCCGTCGACAACGTGTCAGCCGAACTGGTCGAAGGCACGGTCCCGGCCGTCTCGACCATGGTCGACGCGAACGGCGCGCCCATCGCCTGGCTCTACGAGCAGCGACGGTTCGAGGTGCCGAGCGATCGCATCTCCAACAACATGAAGCTGGCGATCGTGTCTGCGAGACCTCCGGCTCGGTCAGCTTCGGCCGCGCCTGGCCGTCCACCGGAGCGCCGGAAATGTCCAGCACCCGCACCGAAACCGGGTCCGCCG
>NZ_JBSFNS010000446.1:0-1032 GCF_053587275.1 Amycolatopsis sp. NPDC003676 | reverse complement strand
ATCCAGGCCGCGCTCGAGGTGCGCAACGAGGAGTGGCGCGAGGAGCTGCCGCTCATCGAGGAGTGGTTCGCGACACGACACCCGGCAGCTGGCCGCGAAACTGCGTGCGGGCGCGGAGTATTCGATCACCCAGATGTTCTTCGACGTCGAGCACTACCTGCGACTGCGCGACCGGGTGGTGGCGATGGACCCGGTCGAGGGCGCCAAGCCGATCATCCCCGAGCTGATGCCGATCACCTCGCTGCGCACCGTGCAGCGCGCCGAGGAGCTGTGCGGTCGTCCGCTCGAGCCGTCGGTGCTGGCCCGGCTGACCCGCGCCGCGGGCACCGGCCCGGAAGAGGACAAGGCGGCCGTGCGCGCCGAGGGCATCCAGATCGCCACCGAGATGGCCCAGCGCCTGATCGACGAGGGCGCCCCCTGCCTGCACTTCATCACCCTGAACTTCGCGAAGGCGACCAGCGAGGTCCTCACCAACCTCGGCTACGGCGTGACGGCGGCCCCGCTCAGCGCGTGAGCGTCAGCTCGGTCCACACCCGCTCCCAGTTCCTGGTCATCGCCGGATAGACGATCAGGTACCGGAACGGCTTGATGAAGGCCATGTAGGCGCGCCCGAACCATCCGTTCGGTTTCACCAGCACCGCCATCTGCAGGTGGTAGCCGGGCCCGTCGTCGTCGGGCACCCACCCCAGGTGCATCACCCCGTGCATGGTGCCGTTGGCGATCTCGGCGGCGTATTCGTCGTCGAGGACGTACACGCTGGTGAACGGGCTGTCCGTGTCATCGGGCACCGGCGTGTCCCGTAGGTCGGCGGGCAACCGATCCCGCAGCGACGGCACCCGCCTACCCGTTCCGGCCGACTCCCGATCCCACCCGAACACCTCGCCCAGCTTCCAGCGGATCGTGAACAACACCCCGGTGACGCCGGACGACTCGGACGCCCGCTCCGCCTGCAACGCCGCGAGCAAAACGGGAAAATCCCCGGCCTGCCCACCCGGCGTCCGAAACCGCCACACATCCTCGACCTCGAAATCC
>NZ_JBSFNS010000445.1:0-1032 GCF_053587275.1 Amycolatopsis sp. NPDC003676 | reverse complement strand
GAAACCCACCGCCTGCCAGTGCTGGTCGACCTCACCGCGGCTCCCGGCCGCACCCTGGTCTTCACCCGCACGTGATCCCTTCGTCTACGACTGGGGAGAACGGCTCCTCCCCATTCGACTACCCGGGACCCCGCACCACAAACGATCCACACAACGATCCGATCACACCGCGCTAGCGTCGAGGCCGTGTCCGACACCACCGTTCGCACGGCCTACGCCGCGATCCACGAGCTCTACATCGACCTGTTCGGCAGCCCCGCCGACCTGCATCCCGACGACGCCGACCTGGCATTACGCCATCTCGCCGACGCCCCCGGCCCGGTCCTCGATCTGGGATGCGGTCCCGGCCACTTCACCCAGTTCCTGCACGCGGCGGGCATCGCCGTCACCGGCGTCGATCTGGTCCCCGAGTTCATCGCCCACGCCCGTTCGCGCTACCCGGATGTGCCGTTCCGCGTCGATTCCCTGCGCACCGTCGACGCACCGACCGCCTCGATCGGCGGCGTGCTCGCGTGGTTCTCGCTGATCCACTTCACCCCGGCCGAACTGCCGGCGATCCTGGCGGAATTCGCCCGGGTCCTCGTGCCCGGCGGGCGCCTGGTGCTCGGCTTCTTCGACAGCGCCGAGCAGGTCGAGGTGTTCCCGCACAAGGTGACCGCGGCCTATCGCTGGCCGGTCGACGAGCTGGCCGAGGTGCTGCGCGCGGCCGGTTTCACCGAACGGGAACGGCGGCAGCGCTCGGCCGAGGGTGACGTCCGCCCGCTGGCCGCGCTGGCCTGCTCACGCACTCATCGGTAGTTCGGGCTGGGCGGGCAGCCGCACCGAGGTCGCCCTGACCACCCGGAACTGTCCCGGCGTCATGCCGGTCTCGAGCTGGAAGGCACGGTAGAACTGCCGCGGCGAGGAGAATCCGCTGGCCTCGGCGATCCTGGCCACCGCCCGCGCCCGGTCGCGCAGCAGCAGCTGGCGGGCGTGGCGCACCCGCATCCGGCGCAGCATGGCGGCCGGGCTGGTGCCCAGCGACGCGAAGGC
>NZ_JBSFNS010000444.1:0-1034 GCF_053587275.1 Amycolatopsis sp. NPDC003676 | reverse complement strand
GCTCGGTGCATCCGGGTGGCGAAGTCGAGGATCAGCTCGGTGGTCACGTCGGGGTCGTCGACCTGCGGACAGTGCCCGGCCTGCGGCAGCACCCGCAACTCCGATCCGGGAATCTGCCGGTGGCCACTCACCGAGGCCCGCACCGGAATGAGGTTGTCGTGCCGACCGTGGACGAACAGCACAGGCACCGCGGGCAGCGCCGAATAGCCGCGGGCGAATTCGGCGAGCAGCGCGTGTGCGCCTGCCAGTCCCGCCCCGACCCGGATGGTCGCCAGCCGAGCGGCGATCGCTCGCGAGTGCTCGACGACCGCGGGCCCGCCCCGGCTGTACACCACCCACTGGATGAGCCGAGCCACCAGCGGACGCAGCACGGCGCGAGGCAGATCGATCATGCCCAGCAGCCGTTCGGGCAGCATCTTGGAGCCGAGCAGCGCCGAGATCCACCGCGTGGTCCCGAATCCGATGGCGTCCACGGCGACGACGGCCCGCACCGGCAGGTCCGGATTCGCGCCGGCGCGCAGCGCGAGTCCACCGCCCATCGAGTTGCCGACCAGGACGACGCCCTCCGTGCCGGCGTGCGCGCGGATCACGGCCGCGACGAATTCGTCCTGTCGGGGCAGCACCGAGGTCCCGGCAAGGCGCTCGTGTGGTTGCGGCAGGCTCACCGCCACCGCCCGATGACCGGCCGCGGCGAGCCTGTCGAGTACCTGGTTCCACGTCTGCGGCAGATCCATGATCCCGTGCAGCAGCAAGATCGTGGGTCCGGTTCCCGGACAGGACAATTCGACTGTCCGGTAGTCGTCGTAGACGCGTTCGGTGGTGGTGATCATCGGGTGGTGCAACGGCGTCATTGCCATCTCCTGGAGGTGTCGGTTTCCCCGAGCTCAGTCGTCGAGCTCGGACGATTCTTCGGCGGCCAGCCGCGCGAGCGAGTTGCGCAGCAGCTTGCCGGTGGCATTGCGGGGCAGGTGGTCGACGAAGACCACGTCGCGCGGCACCTTGTACCGGGCGAGGTTGCCCTTGACGTAGTCCTT
>NZ_JBSFNS010000443.1:0-1034 GCF_053587275.1 Amycolatopsis sp. NPDC003676 | reverse complement strand
CGGGTGAACTGGGTATGTTCAAATTTGAACAATACGCGATGCGCAGCTATTCCGCCGAAGTGATTAGGGTTTGCGGCATGGAAGAACCCAGGTGGCTCGATGCCGAGGAGATGCGGCTGTGGGTCAGGTTCCTGGCCGCGGGCGCGCTGGTCGACCGCGCGGTGGACCAGCACCTCAAGGGGGAGGGGCTCACGCACACCCAGTACGAGGTGCTGGTCCGGCTCGCCGCCGAGGCCGACGGCGCCATGCGGATGACCGACCTCGCCGCCGCCAGCTACACCTCCAAGAGCGGACTCACCTACCAGGTGGGCAAGCTCGAGCAGGCCGGGCTGGTGCGCCGCGTCGACGACGACACCGACGTTCGCGGCGTCAACGCGGTGCTCACCGAGGCGGGCCGGGCCAAGCTCGACGCCGTGGCGCCCGGGCACGTCGAGGTGGTGCGCCGGGTGTTCGTCGACGTGCTCGAGCCCGCGCAGCGCGCCGCGATCTCCGCGGGGCTCGGCGCCGTCGCCGACGGGTTGACCCGCTAGACCTGCTGGTCCTCGCCGTGCCGCTGCGGGGTGTCGAGCCGGTGCACGGTGAGCGCGGCGGCCAGCATGCGCGAATCGGTCGGGTCGGCCGGGTCGAGTCCGGTGAGCTCGGCGATGCGGCGCAACCGGTAGGTGAAGGTGTTGGGGTGCACGTGGATCTTGCGTGAGGCCGTCTTGCGATCGGCGCCGTGGCGCAGGTGCGCTTCCAGCGCCTCGATCAGATGCGGGCTGCCCAGCAGCGGAATCACCCGCTGCGCCAGGCGTTCCCGGGCCGGGCCGGGGCGGGTGAGCTGGTATTCGAGCAGCAGGTCGTCGAGGCGGTAGCAGCCGCCGGGCCTGCCGCGCAGCCGAGCCAGCTCGGTCAGCTCGGTCGCGTCCTTGGCCGCGGCCGGGATGGCGTCACGGGTGACGCCGGAGAACTCGGCCAGATACACCGTCACGCCGTACTGCTCGGTCAGCCGGGCGGCGAGCTCGTCGAAGCGCTGGGCGTCGAGGACGTCGGTC
>NZ_JBSFNS010000442.1:0-1035 GCF_053587275.1 Amycolatopsis sp. NPDC003676 | reverse complement strand
GAGGCGATGTGGTCGATCGCCGACCGCATGCTCGACCACTACCTGGTCACCGGCGGTGACTGCATGCGCGAATTCGCTGGTCCCTTCACGCTCTACGTGATCGCCGACCTGCTCGGTGTACCCAAGGACGACCAGGACGAGTTCCTGCACACCCTGCAGCGCGACCCGCACCGCGAGGGCGCCAGCGTCGGCTCCACGCAGGGTGAGGGCATGTCGCACAACCCGATCGAGTTCCTCTACGGCAAGTTCTCGGCCTACATCGAGGACCGCCGCCGCAACCCGCGCGGCGACGTGCTCACCAGCCTGGCCACCGCGACCTTCCCGGACGGGTCGCAGCCGGAGGTCATCGACGTCGTGCGGGTGGCCGCCAACGTCTTCTCGGCCGGCCAGGAGACCACGGTCCGGCTGCTGAGTTCGGCGCTGAAACTGCTCGCCGAGCGTCCCGACATCCAGGAGTACCTGCGCGCGGACAAGAGCCGCATCCAGAACTTCATCGAGGAATCGCTGCGGATGGAGAGCCCGGTCAAGGGCGACTTCCGGCTCGCGAAGACGACCTCGACGGTGGGCGGTGCCGAGGTGCCGGTGGGGACCGTACTGATGGTCGTCAACGGTGCGGCCAATCGTGACCCGCGCCGTTTCGACGATCCGACCACGTTCGATCCGGCGCGTTCGAATGCCCGCCAGCACATCGCCTTCGGGCGCGGTGCGCACACCTGCCCGGGCGCGCCGCTGGCCCGCGCGGAAGCCAGGATCGCCATCGAACGCCTGCTGGCCCGCACCACCGATCTGCGCATCGACGAGGCCGTGCACGGGCCCGCGGAGGAGCGGCGGTATCACTACCTGCCCACCTTCATCCTGCGTGGGCTCACCTCGCTGCACCTGGAATTCGACACCGAGGAGGCCTGATGAAGGTAACTGTCGACGCGGACCGCTGCCGTGGCACTGTCGGCGCGCGCAGCGATCCGTTGTAGAACTCGTGCAGGCCGTTGCGCAGCGGGTACTGGCCGGTGAAGATCGTCGCGTGGGACGCCGCCG
>NZ_JBSFNS010000441.1:0-1035 GCF_053587275.1 Amycolatopsis sp. NPDC003676 | reverse complement strand
GATCACGCTTTCCGCGATCAGCCCGGCGTCCTCGGTGTTCGTCATCGCACCGGGCGTCCTCACCGGCGCCGGATCGGGCGCCCCCGCGTGCGGCGCGCTGACGGCCAGCCCCTCGTAGATCAGCTGCTGCACCGCCTCGCGGACGGGGCTGCGGCTGACCCCGAGCTGGGTCGCCAACGCGGGCACGCTGAGTGATCGGCCAGGGGCCAGCTCGCCGGAGAGGACCATCTGCCTGATCTGCCGGTGCACCGACTGGCCGAGCAGCGCGGAGTTCATGCGCCGATTATCCCTGGGGCCGGTAGTTCGCCTGTACCCGCTGTGCCAGGAAGTCGGCGGCGGTGACGGGCGGGTACTTGCCCGCGGGGCCCTGGATGATCGCGTCGCGATCGGCCTGGGCGAAGTAGGCGATGCTGTAGCGCTCACCCTGGTACTCGCCCTCACCCGGGCTGCGGACGCGGTGGAAGTTCGACGGCAGCAGGTCGTCGCTCCAGCGGGTCAGCATGTCCCCGATATTGCAGGTGATCAGGCTCGACGACGGGGTGATGGAGGTCCATTCCTGCTCGTCCATCTCCTTGCCGGGGCACACCTGCAGCCCGCCCTGCCCGTCGCGCTGGAACAGCAGGGTCAGGCAGTCGAAATCGGTGTGCGCGCCCGCCCGCCAGCGGCCGGGGACGCCGCGCAGTTCCGCGGGCACCGCGAAGTAGTGCAGCAGGCGCAGCGCGCTCTGGTAGTCCGGCGAGGCGGGATCGTGCGCGGCGGTGAAGTGGTCGCGGGGCAGGCCGAGCCGGTCGGCGAAGCAGGACAGCACCCGCATCGCCACCGCCCAGGCGCGTTCCTCGAAATCGAGGACACGGGCACGGAATCCGGCGAGTTCGGTCTCGCTGGGCCAGAGCTGGTCCATGTGCGGCCGGGTGATCTGGTAGGACTCCTTCTGGTCCGGCACGCCGATCGAAGCAACACCCCGAGCAGCCGCCGTTTCATGCGCCGGTCACCTTGGGGTCGGTGGTGCCCGCGGGCTCGCTGTAGACGATCTCC
>NZ_JBSFNS010000440.1:0-1037 GCF_053587275.1 Amycolatopsis sp. NPDC003676 | reverse complement strand
GATGTTGCTCAACGTCTCCACCGACGAGATGCGCGGCCGCCTGCAGGGCGTGTTCATCGTGGTTGTCGCAGGTGGGCCGCGGATCGGTGATGTTGCCCACGGTTTCGCCGCGGCGAGCCTGGGTACCGCTGTAGCTGCCGCGGGTGGCGGTGTCCTGGTCGTCATCGGGGTGGTGCTGGCGGCATTGGCCTTCCCCGCCTTCGTCCGCTACCGGGTGACCCGCGCGCACTCCGATTCTCTGGTCAATTGAGTTGTGCGAGAAGGGAATACATGGTTTTCGCCGATCCGCGACCACCGGGTCCCACCGCCCTGCGCGGAGCCGGTCCGTGACGTCGGCGAACAGGGGATCGGCGCAGGTCGGCACCTGTGCGCCGACCTCACCGCCGATCGGCTCCGGTGTGAGAACGGCGCAGGACAACCCTGATTGCTCGTCTCGACCGAACAACAGCTAGCGTTAGCGCAAGTGCACCGCGTGCCGACCGCACCGGTGCCTACGGTTCTAGCCTGAGAGGGATCCTTCCGTGCCCGCTGAGAACATCACCAACGTCGCCGATGACGCCAAGGCGGTACTGCAGTACCCCGGAGGCGAGTTCCCGATCTCGGTCACCAAGGCCGCAGAGGGCAACGACGGACTCGACTTGGGCAAGCTGCTGGCCAGCACCGGTTACGTCACCTACGACCCCGGTTTCATGAACACCGCGTCGACCAAGTCGGCCATCACCTACATCGACGGTGAAGCGGGCATCCTGCGCTACCGCGGCTACCCGATCGACCAGCTGGCGGGCCGCTCGACCTTCATCGAGGTCAGCTACCTGCTCATCTACGGCGAGCTGCCGACCCAGGCCCAGCTCGACGACTTCACCGATCGCATCCGCCGCCACACGCTGCTGCACGAGGACCTGAAGCGGTTCTTCGACGGCTTCCCGCGCAACGCGCACCCGATGCCGGTGCTGTCGTCCGCGGTGAACGCGCTGTCGGCGTACTACCAGGACTCGCTGGACCCGCGCGACCCCGAGCAGGTCGAGCTGTCCACCATC
>NZ_JBSFNS010000439.1:0-1037 GCF_053587275.1 Amycolatopsis sp. NPDC003676 | reverse complement strand
CGTGAACATGCCGATCGAGATCACCTTCACGCCGTGCGCCTGCGGCGGCATGATCATCGTGTCGACCTTGGTCGGCTTCTCGCGCGCGCCCAGCACCGGCACCACCCAGCTGGGCGAGACCAAGGACAACAAGGACGCCTGGATGATCGGCTACACGCCGTCGCTGTCGACGGCGGTGTGGGTGGGCACCGAACAGCCGCAGCCGTTGCGCGGCGGGCGCGGTGGCGCGATCTGGGGATCGGGCCTGCCGTCCGACATCTGGAAGCAGGTGATGGACACCGCGCTGGCGGGCACGCCGGTCGAGCAGTTCCCCACGCCGGCGATGACCGGTGGCGGCGGGCTGATCCCGGGACCGGCACCCGCGCCCGCGCCCGGCGGCAGCAATCCCTACGACATTCTCAACCCACCGACCAACGCACCGCGCAGCCCGGCACCGGATCTCATCACCCCGCCGTCGACGACGCCACGCAACCCCGCGCCGGAGCTCGGCCCCTCACCGTCGACCACGCCGCGCAATCCGGCGCCGGTGATCATCATCCCGCCCGCGCCACGCCCGGCCACGCCCGGCGAATTGTTCCCCGGACTGGGTGGTGACGGCGGTCGATAGATCACGGATTGGCCACCCGGACCACACACCCCGGCGGACATGGCAACATCGTTGGCCAGAGCGCGAACCAGCCCGACCAGTCGGCACCGCCGGTTTGCCGCGACGCGACAACGCGTCGAACGATCCCGGCGCCAAACCTGTCATATCGATGCGGGAAGATATGCGCTCGAGCGACGACGAGACTAGACATAGGGGCTACGCAGGTGGATTTCAATGTCGTTGACCGTCCCGAGACGCTGATCGCGGGCACGGTGCTCCGCAGTCCGGCGCTCGCCGTGGAGGGGCCACGCCGCGCCAAGGTGGTGGAGGCGTGGCAGCACCTGCTGGCGAGACCGCAGTTACCGGGACCGATCGCGACGGGGTACGTCGATTTCGCGGCGGAGATCAATTCCTACCTGACCCACATCGTCGGCTACGAGTGCAAGACCCT
>NZ_JBSFNS010000438.1:0-1038 GCF_053587275.1 Amycolatopsis sp. NPDC003676 | reverse complement strand
GCGCCGTCGACGCGGGTCGCGGACCAGGGCGGCGCGGGGGCATCGTGAGCTGGACCTTCACCGCCGACGAGTTCGCCTTCGTCTGGCAGGGGGAGACCGGCGCCGACCGGTACCCCTTCCCGTTGACCGTGTTTTCGGACGCTCCGACCCAGGGCCGCTACGAGGAATTGGCCCGCGCCGCGGCGCAGCTCTGGCCGACCGGCGCCGACCCCGATCTGACCGCGGTGTTGCGGCACGCGGCGCGACCGGACACCGCAATGGCGGTCTTCGATCAGGCCGGGCCCCGGCTGCGGGCCTATGGCGCGCGGTCGGGGGAGCGCGGTGTCGTGATCCGGCAGTACGACGACAACAGTGTCGAGGTGTTCTCCGGCAGCGCCGGGATGGTGACGCGCGCCTTCGCCTCCTTCCTCGGCGAGCTGCCCGCGGGACAGGCGGGCCACCTCGTCGAGGACGTCGACCGCCTGGCCGCGCACTTCGAATCCTGGCAGCGCGCAGCGGATTCCGTCGCCGAGCGGATGCACCGGCTCACCGCGTCGCCGCGCGCGGCGTCCGGGTACATCGAGGCCAGGGTGGGCCTGCACGCCGAGCGCGCGACCCCGGCCCGGTACCTGACCTGGCTCGACGTCACCGACGACGGCCGCTACCTGAGCTACCGGCGATTCCAGGATCTGCATATCGAACCAGCGGGCAAGCAACGCCTGATCGACGCCATCGAAGCCATCGCGACCGCTCCCGCGCGCGGCGACTGAGATCCGGAACGCTTGTCCTGCTGGGGTTTTGCGGCTGGGCCTAGGCGTCGGCCACCGCGAACGCCGCCGACAGCGGTGGCAGCATGGCCCGCGCGTTCGCCCCGGCGAACCACAGGCCGACGGTGAAGACCGAGGTGGCCTCCAGGTATTTCGCCCGATGGAGGCCACCGGCCGGGAACGGTTGCAGGGCAAGGTCTTCGGCGAGCGACGCCACGGTGCGCATCGCGTCGGCGTCCCCGCCCTCCTCCGCCCTTCGCGGGCGGGTCGTGGTCGCCGCCGTCGCGGCTGG
>NZ_JBSFNS010000437.1:0-1038 GCF_053587275.1 Amycolatopsis sp. NPDC003676 | reverse complement strand
GGCGCCGACCGACAGGGAGCTGTGTTCGGTCAGCCAGCAGACCATGGCGTCGACGTCGGCGGCGACGTGCGCACCGAAGGACTCCGGGCGCAGCGAGACGCGCGGATGCAGCGCCCAGCGGGTGTCGAGATCGAGCACGCCTGCCTCCATCGTCAGTACACGCCGCACATGCCGTCGATGCTGACCTCTTCGATCAGCGTCTCGGTGACCAGGTCGGCGTCGGATTCGACGGTCGCAGGCGTTGCGTTCTCGGGCATGACTACCTCCATTGTGTTGCCGGTCACCGCCGACTTTAACGTCAGTGACTGCCATAAAGGGCGGAATTCGAAAATCTCGATGGCCGCGAGCGCCTCGGCGCACCCCTCTAGACTTCCGGGAGCAGGACGGGAACGGGCCGATGAGCCCGGTGGCAGTAGAGGTGAGGCGGAAGCTTGCGTAACCACGGAGGGGCAGGGAGCGGCGCGCATTCCACACTCTCGGAGTCGGAGATCGTCGAGGCGGCGCTGCGCGTCGTGCGCGAGGACGGCGTGGAGAAATTGTCGATGCGCAGACTCTCCCGCGAGCTCGGCGTCTCGCCGATGGCGCCGTACTACTACGTCGCCGACAAGCGGGAACTGCTCGATCTGGTGGCCAGCGCGGCGCTGCTCGGGGTGCGCAAGCCCACCCGCGAGTCGGGACCGTGGCAGGAGCGCCTGCGCGACCTCATCGATCAGATAGACGATAAACTGCGCAGGCATCCCGGCCTGGGCGACATCCTGCTCGAGCAGATGCTCGGCAAGCAGCTCGACCTGATCGACGCGGTGATGGAGATCCTGTTCGACGCGGGCTTCAGCGACCGCAACGTGCTGGCCGCGTATGCGACCATCCACACCTACCTGTTCGGGCGCAGCCGGGTGAATCCGCGTGACCGCTCCGCCCCCGCGGACGTGCTGTTGCCCGAGGCGGTGGCGCGGGCCACGAAGTACATGGCGGACCTGCGCGGCAAGTACTCCTACGACTTCGGGATGGAGGTGCTGGTCGCCGGTCTCGAGGCACAGC
>NZ_JBSFNS010000436.1:0-1038 GCF_053587275.1 Amycolatopsis sp. NPDC003676 | reverse complement strand
GCTGGCACAGTAGGTCGCCATCCCCGGAGTCGGGTTCTCCCCCGCCAGCGAGGAGATGTTCACGATGTGCCCGCGCCCACGCGAGAGCATCTGCGGCAGTGCCAGTTTCGTGCCGGCGATGACGCCGTAGACGTTGATGTCGAGTATCCGGCGGGTGATGTCGTCGGATTCTTCGACGAAGGGCCCGACGGGCATGACCCCGGCATTGTTGATCAGGACATCTAGGGGGCCGACCACTTTCTCCGCACTGCCGAGGAAGCGCTCGAACGAAGCCGGGTCGGTGACATCGAGCGCGAAGGCACCCGCGAGACCGACAGCTGCCGCCGTATCGGCCGCCGTGTCGAGATCGATGTCGCCGATGACCACCGAGCACCCGCGCGTTGCCAACTCGGCGGCGATGGCCCGCCCGATTCCGCGCGCGCCTCCCGTGATGGCGATCGTGCGCGCCGCGGTCCCGCCGATGCCCCGTTGCATCCTCATCAAGTGTCCGCACCTCCTGGAGGATATGACCGTTGTCTCAGCCGCTATCCATTGCCTTGCAGTGGTGTCCAGAATAGCATCTAGACTTGTGTCCGAAACAGTGTCTTCCACCGCTGAATATGACCGACGGATTCCCGACGACAGGGCCGAGACCTGCGCGCGAATCCTGGATGCCACGATTCGAGTCCTGTCCCGCAACGGCTTCGACGGCCTCAGCCTTCGTGCGGTCGCCGACGATGCCGGAATCACGACAGGCATCGTGCGGGCCTATTTCGGCTCGCGCGAACGACTCGCGGCCGAGACGATATGGCGCAGCCTGTCATTGGCCGCGCACAACCCCCCACCGGCCGGACTCACCGTCGCGCCCGGCCTCGACTCCGACGACACCTCCATGCCGCTCACGATCTCCCGCATGGCGGATTCGGCCGCCGATCTCGGCGACGACCCCAGGATCACCGCGTTACGGGAGACGTGACACCAGCGGCTCCGCGCACAGGCACGCCACCGCGGTGTCGATCCACTCGCGTCCCTCCCACTCCGGATGCCGCTTGATCAGTT
>NZ_JBSFNS010000435.1:0-1039 GCF_053587275.1 Amycolatopsis sp. NPDC003676 | reverse complement strand
CAAGCAGCGGCTGGTGCACGGGCCGCGGCAGAACTGGTCCCAGCGGTGACGGGTCCGCAGCGGCCGCCCAGGGAACGGGTGGTGCTGGCGCAGCGGCGGGGTGCGCGCCAGATCCGTACCCGGACCGAGGTGGTGGAGCAGACCGATCTCGGTGCGGCGCTGATCGGCGGACTGATCCGGGCGCAACTGGGGTTGGCCCTGCGCCTGAGCCTGGTCGTGGTCGCGGTGTTCGGCTCGCTGCCCGTGCTGTTCGGGATCGCCGCGATCGCCGCGACGACCGTCCTCGGCATCCGGCTGCCCTGGATCGTGCTCGGCGCGCTCGCGTTCCCCGCCCTGTACGCGGTGGGCCGCCTCTACGTGCGACTGGCGCAGCGCAACGAGGACGACTTCCTCGAACTGGCCGGGGACTGACCCGTGCTGACCACGAGGCGACACCGATGACACCGGACAGTCCGGCGCTCACCATCGCGGCCCTGCTGCTGGCCGCGCTCGCCACCATCGGGATCGGCTTCTACGGAGTCCGGCTCTCCCGCACCACCTCCGACTTCCTGGTCGCCTCGCGCACGGTGGGTTCCCGGTGGAATGCCGCCGCGATCTCGGGCGAATACCTGTCGGCCGCTTCGTTTCTCGGCGTCGCGGGCCTGATCGCCAAGTACGGCGCCGACGCGCTCTGGTATCCGGTGGGTTTCACCGCGGGATATCTCGGTCTGCTGATGTTCGTCGCCGCTCCCCTGCGCCGCTCCGGCGCCTACACCGTCCCGGACTTCGCGGAGTTCCGGCTCGGGTCGATCCGGTTGCGGCGCATGGCCGCCGGGCTGGTGGTCGTGGTCTGCGCGGTGTATCTCATCCCCCAGTTCCAGGGCGCGGGGCTGACCCTGCACCTCCTGCTCGGGGCCCCGCCGTGGGTGGGGGCCGTCGCGGTCGGGGCGATCGTGCTGGCGAATGTGATCGGCGGCGGTATGCGGTCGGTGACCCTGGTACAGGCGTTCCAGTACTGGCTGAAGCTGACGGCGGTGGCGGTGCCCGCCCTGGTGCTCGG
>NZ_JBSFNS010000434.1:0-1042 GCF_053587275.1 Amycolatopsis sp. NPDC003676 | reverse complement strand
GGGCGCTTGCGCCAGTTGTCCGACGGGCCCTCGGTGAGCGCCTTGGCCAGCGAGACCACCTCGCCCACCTTCTGCTTGGCGAAGGCGAGCCGGTCGGCGACATTGCCGTCGATGTCGTATTCGGCGAGCACGTCGTAGGGCACGTGCAGCAGCGTGGTTCCGGTCGACACGACCAGGTCGGGGCAGACCTCGGCGATCGAGTTCAGGTAGTTCAACGTGACGAAACGATCGGCACGCCAGACATTGGTGCCGCCGATGACACCGGCGTACAGACGCTTGCGCTTGATCCCCGGGATCGCGGCCAGCTCTTCCGGCGTCATCCGGTAGGACGCCAGGTCCAGGCCGATCGCCTCGACATTGCTCGCGGCCAGGATGCGCAGCGCCTCACCGAAATCGCCGTACTGGCCGGTGACCAGGATGCGCGGGCGCAGCGGGGCCTTGGCCAGCCGCTGGTAGGCCTTGTCGAAGGCGGCCAGCTCGGCGGCCGAACGCTCGCCGGTGAAGCAGGGTTCGTCGAGCTGCACGCAGGTCGAGCCGCGCTTGGCGAGGATCTCGAACAGTTCCTCGTAGAACGGCAGCAGCTTGTCGAGCAGGCTCAGCGAGTCGAACTCGGTCTCGCCCGGCACGTGACCGGCCTTGGACAGCAGCAGCAGCGACACCGGGCCGAGCACGACCGGGCGCAGCTCGATCCCGCGCGCGATCGCCCGGTCCCACTCGTCGAGCAGGGCCTCGGGGTGCAGCGAGAACGTGGTGTCGGCGTCGAGTTCGGGCTGGCGGTAGTGGTAGTTGGTGCCGAAGAAACGCACCAGCTCCAGCGGCGGCAGGTCCGGGTTGCCGCGAGCCATCAGGAAGTAGAAGTCCAGGGGGTGCATGCCCTCCTGGTGCTCCTTGAACCGCGACGGCACGGCGCCGAACAGCAGCGCGTTGTCCAGGATGTGGTCGTAGAAGGAGAAGGTGTTGCCGGGGACCTGGGTCAGCCCGGTCGCGGCCAGCTCGTTGAACTGGCGCTCCTGGATGTCACGGCCTACCGCGAGCAGTTCCT
>NZ_JBSFNS010000433.1:0-1045 GCF_053587275.1 Amycolatopsis sp. NPDC003676 | reverse complement strand
CGGTCGCGCTGCCGAAGAACCCGAGCGGGAAGATCGTCAAGCGCGCGCTGCGGGAAGGGGGTCGCCGACGAGCACATGCAACGGGACCACTTCGATACCGAGCTCGCCGACGACGTCGGGCGACAGCCCGGCCGCCGAATCGGTGACCACCACAACGGTCACGGACTACCGGACCTCCTGCAGCGCCTTGGTCATCGCCGTCGCCACCGCCGCGTGCCCGGCCCAGCCCCAGTGGATGCCGTCCGGGTTCGCCGCGCCCGACTCGATGTCGTCGCGCACGGCCTCGCCGAGGTCGACCAGCGGCACCGCGGTACGGCCGGACCACGCCTGCAGCGCCTTGACCGCGCGCGCCCGGCCTCGGTGCACCCGCCCGTAGGCATCGCACTTGTGCACCGACGGCAGCACCGCGACCACGGGCAGCTCGGGACGCAGATGATTGAGCGCCTCGCGCGACTGCTCGAGGTAGTCGACACTCACCTTCGGCGGAAGCGCCACGGGCCGACCGAGTTTCGACAGCTTCGGCTGCAGCCAGTTGTAGGAGGCGCGCACGCCGCGACGCAGCTTGGGCGGACGGATGTAGCGGATCAGCTCGCGCAGCGCGGTCGGCAGCGGCGAGGGCAGCGTGTCCATGCCGCCCACGGCGAACACGACGGCACCCGCCCGCGGCACGGCGGCCCACACCCGGGGGTCACCGATCAGCGCCCAGTAGGCGTCGCGGCAGGTCCACCCGATCCGGGCGATCAGCTCGACATCCCAATCCAGTTCGGCGGCCACCATATTCGGCCAGATCCGGGGATCGTCAGCGGGCAGGCCGCCTTTGGGTCCGTAGTAGGCGAGCGAGTCGGCGATCACCAGCAGCACGGGCCGCGGCGAGGCGGACTCCACCGGCCGGGGCGCGGTGGACTCCTCGACGAGGACGACCTCCGCGGCCGCCGCACCGAGCGATTCACCCTGTGCGACAGCGGTCTCCGCGACCGGAGCCGCCACCTCGGTGACCGCAGCGGCCACCGTGACGGAATCGACGGATGCCGCGACGGCTTCGTCC
>NZ_JBSFNS010000432.1:0-1048 GCF_053587275.1 Amycolatopsis sp. NPDC003676 | reverse complement strand
GGTTCGACGACCGGCGGCGGCGGGGGCAGCGCGGGCGCGGGCGTCGGGGTCACCGTCAGCGAATCGGGGCGGGCGTCGGAGATCGGTGGCGGCGGGGTGGTGTCGCTACCGCGCAGCATCACCGAGACCGCGACGCCGCCGAGCAGCAGCCCGATCAGCGCGGCGGCGGCGATCAGCAGCGGCGTCCGGCTGCGCTGGGGTTCCTGCGGTTCCACCGCGACGACCGGCAGCGCCGAGGTCGGGGTGGCCAGCGCCTTCGTCGGCTGCGCCGTCACCGGCATCGCCGCCGAATAGGCCTGCGCGGTCGCCGCCGGCCGGGCGAGCGCGGGGATCACGTCGGTGACGACGAGGGAGTTCTCGGTGACGATCGGATCGGGCGGCGTCGCGCCCGCAGGCGTCGCCAGCACCGCGACCAGCGCGGCCTCCGCGGCCGACGTCGCGAACGAGCGGCCGGGATCGATGCCGTCGGCGGGCGGGGGTAGTTCGTCCTCGCCCAGCAGCGCCACCGACTTCAGGCCCAGATAGTCCAGTGCCTCGCGCACGCCGCGCACCACCTCGGGCGTCCACTGCGCCGGATGCGTCGCGTAGAACTCGGCCGGGCCGCTGAGGTGCTCGGTGGTGAGGTCGATCAGGCAGAACATCGCGGTCGCCAGCAGGTCCTCGGCGCGGTAGGCCTCGCCGCCGTCGACATCGATGCCCGCCGGGTCGCCGATCGCGCGCACGAAACCGGCGATCGAGTGCGCGTGCCCGGTGGGAGCCGGTCCGCCGAGCGCGGCGTCGCCCTCGTCGGACATGTGCAGCAGTGCGTCGCGTTCGACGAGCCGCACCGTGCCGTCCTCGGTGACCACCGCCGCGATGCACTCGTCATCGGCGATGCGCAGGCCGACCCCAGTGGCCATCCGGTTTACCTCGCTTCGGGCGACGACGACAGGCCGCGTCGTGTTACACAAGCAGCCTCCTCGATCTGCTCGACGATCCGCTCGTAGGCGCGGACCGGAGCCACCGGTTCGAACTTCATCTTGACCTCGGTGTCTGCCGGATGCGAGTC
>NZ_JBSFNS010000431.1:0-1048 GCF_053587275.1 Amycolatopsis sp. NPDC003676 | reverse complement strand
CCGGCGTCTCCGGCCTGCAGTGGGTCGTCGACGCCTACACCCTGACCTTCGCCGGATTGCTGCTCGCCGCGGGCAACCTCGGTGACCGCTACGGCCGCAGGCGGATCATGATCGTCGGCCTGATCGGCATCGCGGTGATGTCGGTCGGCGGCGCGCTCGCCGGATCGATGACGCAGGTCATCGCGGCCCGCGCGGCGATGGGCGTCTTCGCCGCCGCGGTCTTCCCGGCCACCCTGGCCCTGATCATCAACATCTTCACCGACAAGCGCGAACGCGCGCTGGCCATCGCCGCCTGGACCGCGATGGCGGGCTTCGCCATCGCCATCGGCCCGATCTCGGGCGGCTGGCTGCTCGAACACTTCAGCTGGCACTCGGTGTTCTGGATCAATGTGCCGGTGGCCCTGGTCGCGCTGGTCGCGACGCTGATCTGGGTGCCGGAATCGCGCGCCGAACAGGTCGGCAGGCTGGACCTGCCCGGCATCTTCCTCTCGATCGCGGGCATCACGCTGGTGGTGTGGGCGATCATCGAGGCGCCGCACAACGGCTGGCTCTCGCTCACCACCCTGTGCACCGCGACCCTCGGCGCGCTGCTGCTCGCCGCATTCGTCGTCTGGGAATTGCGTTCCGCCGCACCGATTCTCGATATGCGGCTGTTCCGGAACCGCCGATTCTCGCTGCCCGCCTTGGCCATCGCGATCGGGTATTTCTCGATGTTCGGCTTCCTGTTCCTGATCACCCAGTATTTCCAGGGCGTGCGCGAATACACGCCACTCGAATTCGGTATCGCGTCTTTGCCGTTCGCGTTCTCGGTCGCGATCGGCGCGCCGGTGGCCACACTGCTGGCACAGCGGGTCGGCACGACCGCGGTCCTGGTGATCGGCCTGCTGCTCACCGGGCTGGGGCTCTATCTCGGCGGCCAGGTCACCGTGGACAGCACCTACCTGATCGGGGTGCTTCCGTCGATGGTGTTCATGGCGCTGGGCCTCGGCATCGTGCAGGGCCCCGCGACGGAATCGATCATGTCCTCGCTCCCGCTGGACGAGGCGGG
>NZ_JBSFNS010000430.1:0-1048 GCF_053587275.1 Amycolatopsis sp. NPDC003676 | reverse complement strand
GGTGGTGGTGCGCCTCGGCGTCCCGCTGCGGGTCGACCTGGACAACCCGGTCGCCATGCTCACCGGCAGCGGCAACCCCGACAACAAGGAGCTGTTCCAGCGCGTCACCCGGGCGGTGACCGGAATCCCCGCCGAGCCCTATGTCGACCCGCTCGGTCTCGACCATCCGCCGCTGTCGATCCGCACCCCGGACGACCTCGCCCGGCTGGCGGACCCTGGCACCGCCGCGGCCATCCTGCTCGGGGTCGGGCCGTACGCCTCGACCGGCTGCAACATCCTGTGGTGCGACGGCTCGTTCGTCGCCGTCGACGTGTTCCGCCTCGTCCTCGATGTCGGCGGGCAGGTGGCGGCCGCGGTGCTCGCACTCGGCAACGCACCGCGCTGAGGCGTCGGGTCAGTACAGCCGGTTGTGTTTGCGCGTGCCGGGGAGGTCCAGGTAGGGGCAGTCGGCGGAGCCGGTGCGCAGGGTGGCGGTGGGGTCGTCGGGGGCGATCCACAGGAGTGTGCCGTTGTCGAGCCAGGGCCGCAGATCGAAGTCGGGGTGGTTCGAGCCCCAGTTGTCGTCCCAGGCCGCGTATCTGCCCGGGGCCTGATCGACCTCGTAATGATCACTGCCCCAGACCGGTTCGAGCGCGATGCCGCGTGGCCGGTAGGTGGCGCAGTGATAGGTGATCGGCCAGCCGGTGTGCGGGCCGATCCGCACCTGGGTGATCACGGCCCGCATGTCGGGATGACCGAGGACCTCGGGGAAGACGTACGGCACATCGGGGCCGAGCATCCGAAGGAACGGCGCCGGCGCCATCGGACCGTCGAGCCGCATCGCGCCGACCATCAGCAACCAGCTGCGCGGCACCGGGTCAAAGCGGCGCACCGTATGGAACGAGCTCCAGAACCAGCCGTCGACGTCGACGATGTCGAGCGGCCAGTACACCAGTTCATCCCGGAACGGGCACCGCGAGACCACGATGTCGGGCAGCAGCTCGCGGTAGCGCTCGTGCAGCGCACTGGCCCCGTAGAAGGCGGCCCACCCCTCCTCGCATGCGCCCAG
>NZ_JBSFNS010000429.1:0-1051 GCF_053587275.1 Amycolatopsis sp. NPDC003676 | reverse complement strand
GCGCTGGCAGTCGCCGCCGCGCTGGTCTTCTTCGCGCCGCTGGGTGGCGCGCCGTGCTCGCTGTGGCCGTGGACCGGTGGTGTCTCGGTGGCCCTGCGCGACGGCGAGTGCGTCGGCTACAGCGACAACGCCGCGCAGCTCTTCGCCGACGATCCCGAGCTGACGGCCATGCAGCGCGAGGTGTTCCGGCTCAACGAGCAGGCCACGAAGGCCCGCGCGAGCAACCCGGACCGGCCGCTGGTCTCGCTGGTGTACTTCGCCGGTCTCAGCTACGCCGACACCAATGTGCGCTACCCGCACGCCCAGGTCGAGGAACTGGCCGGGCTCGCGGTGCAGCAGCGCCGCGCGCTGCTGGCCTCCGACGAGTCGGAACCGTTGCTGCGCGTCGTCATCGCCAACGGCGGCTCGGACATGCGCCAGGCGAGCTGGGTGGTCGAGCACGCGCTGCGCGGCCTGGTGGCCGATGATCCCAGCGTGCTCGGCGTGGTCGGCATCGATCGCAGTACCGACGAGACCCGCACGGCGATCGCCCGGCTCGGCGAACTCGGCGTGCCCGCGGTCGCGACGACGCTGTCGGCCGACGGCCTGGACCGGGCCTCGCCCCTGTACTTCCAAGCGGCGCCGAGCAATACGGTGCAGGCCCGGCTGGTCGCCGACTACGTCCAGGGCGCACGCGAGCCGAACGGCGCCCCGCGCTACGACAAGGTGACGATCTACCACCCCGAGGCGGCCGACGACCTGTACGTGACGACCCTGGTCGCCGATCTGCAGGCCGAGCTCGCCGGCCGCGGTGTCGCCCAGCAGAGTCTGAGCTGGCGCGAACAGCAGGAGCTGTACCGGTTCCCCGCGCCGTGCGAGACCGAGGGTGCCGACCGGCGCACCCTGCTGTTCTTCGCGGGCCGCAACGCTGATTTCCCCACCTTCGCCAAGGCGGTCAGCCGCGGCTGCCTCAGTGGCGCCGGACCGGCGATCCTCGGCAACGACGCGGTCACCCGGCTGATCACCGACCCCAAGGCCACCGCCGCGCTGCCGGCCAACCTGACGGTGCGCT
>NZ_JBSFNS010000428.1:0-1053 GCF_053587275.1 Amycolatopsis sp. NPDC003676 | reverse complement strand
GAACAACGCCGGGATCGTCGACCCGGCCGCGCTGGGCGAGATCAAACCCGGCGCGTTCGACGGAGTAGTCGCGGGCCTGGACCACCCTCGGCACCCTCGTGCTCACCGACTTCTACGTGATGCTGGTTGCCAGCCAGACCATTTCGGACCTGCGGTTCGTCAACTGAATCGCGTCGACTCCAGGAGCTAGTTCGAATGTCAGATGTGGAACGGCACGACTACGACGTCGTGGTGATCGGGGCGGGCGGCGCCGGGCTGCGCGCGGTGATCGAGGCCCGCGAACAAGGACTCTCGGTCGCGGTGGTGTGCAAGTCGCTGTTCGGCAAGGCGCACACCGTGATGGCCGAGGGCGGCTGCGCGGCCTCGATGGGCAATGCCAACGAGAAGGACAGCTGGCAGACCCATTTCAAGGACACCATGCGCGGTGGCAAGTTCCTCAACAACTGGCGGATGGCCGAACTGCACGCGCAGGAGGCCCCCGACCGGGTGTGGGAGCTGGAAACCTATGGCGCGCTGTTCGATCGGACGCCGGACGGCCGGATCAGCCAGCGCAACTTCGGCGGCCACACCTACCCCCGGCTGGCCCACGTCGGCGACCGCACCGGCCTGGAACTCATCCGCACCATGCAGCAGAAGATCGTCTCGCTGCAGCAGGAGGACTTCGCGGCCACCGGTGACTACGAGGCCAGGATCAAGGTTTTCGCCGAGTGCACCATCACCGAACTGCTCACCGACGACGGCCGGATCGCGGGCGCCTTCGGCTACTGGCGTGAGTCCGGCGGCTTCGTCCTGTTCACCGCGCCCGCGATCGTGCTGGCCACCGGCGGTATCGGCAAGTCCTACAAGGTGACCTCGAACTCCTGGGAGTACACCGGCGACGGCCACGCGCTGGCGCTGCGCTCGGGCGCGACACTGATCAACATGGAGTTCCTGCAGTTCCATCCGACCGGCATGGTCTGGCCGCCGAGCGTGAAGGGCATCCTCGTCACCGAGGGTGTGCGCGGCGACGGCGGCGTCCTGAAGAACTCCGACGGCAAGCGCTTCATGTTCGAC
>NZ_JBSFNS010000427.1:0-1055 GCF_053587275.1 Amycolatopsis sp. NPDC003676 | reverse complement strand
TCTCCACGACCCCGAGCAGCATGCCGCCGAGCAGCGCGCCGCGCAGGTTGCCGATACCACCGAGCACCGCGGCGCTGAACGCCTTGATACCGAGGATGAAGCCGCCGGAGAAGATGATGCCGGTCGGGATGTAGAGGGTGTACAGCATCGCGGCCGCGCCGGCCAGCAGGCCACCGATGAGGAACGTGAGCACGATGACCCGTTCCCGCGAGACGCCCATCAGGGTCGCGGTGTCGGGGTCCTGGGCGACCGCGCGGATGGCGCGGCCGAACTTGGTGCGGTTGATGACGATCTCGGTGGTGATCGCGAGCACGATGGCCGCGGCGATGATCACCAGCGCCACATTGGTGACCTGCGCGCCGAGGAAGGTGAACTGCACCTTCGGCTCCACCAGCCGGATGCCGGTCTGGGCGTTGGAGCCGCCGAGGCCGGGCCTGAGCTTGGGCAGGATGTAGTGGACGAACTCCTGGATCACGAAGGACATGCCGATCGCGGTGATCAGGAAGGCCAGTGGTTTGGCTCCGCGCTTGCGCAGCGGCCGGTAGGCGACTCGTTCCAGGCCGACCGCGGCGATTCCCGAGACCAGCATGCCGAACAGCATCGCCAGGCCGAGATAGACCACAGTGAGCAGGACGCCCTGGGAGTACGCGTTGCCGCTGGGGGCGAAGCCGAGCAGCTCCAGTCCCACATAGGTGCCGAACATGCCGAGCATGAAGATCTCGGAATGGGCGAAGTTGATCAGTCTCAGCACGCCGTAGACCAGCGTGTAGCCGACCGCGACCAACGCGTAGATCGACCCGTAGGTGAGACCGTCCACGGTCAATCGCCAGAACTGGTCGATCACCCCGGAGACGTTGAAATCGATGGACCCCTCGGCCAACAGGGTCACACCGAGCGAAGCCACTGATGTCATGATTTCTCTCGCGTCAGGCGAGCGGTGGGGGGGGGGGGGGGGGGGGGGCCCCCCCCCCCCCCCCGGGGGGGGGGAGGGGCTAGGAGAAATAAAAAATAAAAATTTTTTTTTGTTATAGAAAAAAACATAAAAAAAAAAAAAA
>NZ_JBSFNS010000426.1:0-1055 GCF_053587275.1 Amycolatopsis sp. NPDC003676 | reverse complement strand
GTTGCGCGGCAGGTCGAAGGAGAGCCCGTCGATCAGCACGCGGTCGTCGAAGCCCTTGCGCAGCTTCTCGACCTCGACCACGTCGGTCTCGTCGAGGGGGTGCAGTTTGGCCAGGATGCTGGCGGTCTTCTTCTGCCAGCCCAGGATTCGCTGCATCACGTATCCGGCGACGCGCTTGGCGTCGGCCTGGTCGTGCCCGGCCAGGCGCAGCTTCAGATACGACCATTCCATCGCCACCAGATCGGTGTCGGTGGCGTAGGTCTCGGCGAGCAGTTCCCGCACCAGCCGCAGATCGCCCGCGTCGCGCGGGTAGCGGTGCCCGAACACCTCGGCGCAGCGATGCCCGGAGCGGGCGGCTTCGCGCACGAGCTGCCCGATCGCCTTGGCGTAGAGCTGGCGGACCCGGTCGCGGGCCAGGTCGTAGCGGGCGCCGATGCGGGTGAGGGTTTCGGGGCGCTGCCCGCCGATGCCCAAGCGCAGGGCGACGATGCGCGCGTCCCTGGCCGCGCGTTCGGCGTGCTCGGTGAGCAGTTCGGCGACCAGCTCGTCGAGTTCCTCGAGCTCGAAGGAGACATCGGTAGCGATGTCGTGATCGAGTTCCCGCCCACTCCCGGTACTCACTGGGCCACCTCCCGCTCGCTCGTGTCGGGTCAGCGTAGCGGGGCGGGCCGACAGTTCCCGGCTACAGCGCGGTGATGTACTCGCCGTAGAACAGGCACAGCCCGATCGCCGACGCGATGCCCGCGAGCACCCAGAACCGGATGATCACCGCGGTTTCGGGCCAGTTGTTCAGTTCGAAGTGGTGATGGAACGGCGCCATCCGGAACAACCGCGTGTGCGTGGTGCGGAAGACGACGATCTGCAGCACCACCGACATGATCTCCGCGACGAACAGCGCGCCGAGCACCACCGCGAGCAGTTCGGTGCGGCTGGTGATCGACAGTCCGGCCACCAGACCACCGAGGCCGAGCGAGCCGGTGTCGCCCATGAAGATCTTGGCGGGCGCGGCGTTCCACCACAGGAAGCCGATGCACGCGGCGGCCGCGGCGGCGCAC
>NZ_JBSFNS010000425.1:0-1057 GCF_053587275.1 Amycolatopsis sp. NPDC003676 | reverse complement strand
GGTGGTTGGCCGCAGAGACCAGCGGAAAGCGACTGTTTACTAAAAACACAGGTCCATGCGAAGTCGCAAGACGATGTATATGGACTGACGCCTGCCCGGTGCTGGAACGTTAAGAGGACCGGTTAGCGCTTCGGCGCGAAGCTGAGAATTTAAGCGCCAGTAAACGGCGGTGGTAACTATAACCATCCTAAGGTAGCGAAATTCCTTGTCGGGTAAGTTCCGACCTGCACGAATGGCGTAACGACTTTCCGGCTGTCTCGACCACAGGCCCGGCGAAATTGCATTACGAGTAAAGATGCTCGTTACGCGCGGCAGGACGGAAAGACCCCGGGACCTTTACTATAGTTTGGTATTGGTTTTCGGTTCGGCTTGTGTAGGATAGGTGGGAGACTGTGAAGCGCTCACGCTAGTGGGTGTGGAGTCGTTGTTGAAATACCACTCTGGTCGGATTGGGAATCTGAACCTCGGACCATGATCTGGTTCAGGGACAGTGCCTGATGGGTAGTTTAACTGGGGCGGTTGCCTCCTAAAGGGTAACGGAGGCGCCCAAAGGTTCCCTCAGCCTGGTTGGCAATCAGGTGTCGAGTGCAAGTGCACAAGGGAGCTTGACTGTGAGACAGACATGTCGAGCAGGGACGAAAGTCGGGACTAGTGATCCGGCACCTCCTGGTGGAAGGGGTGTCGCTCAACGGATAAAAGGTACCCCGGGGATAACAGGCTGATCTTGCCCAAGAGTCCATATCGACGGCATGGTTTGGCACCTCGATGTCGGCTCGTCGCATCCTGGGGCCGGAGTAGGTCCCAAGGGTTGGGCTGTTCGCCCATTAAAGCGGCACGCGAGCTGGGTTTAGAACGTCGTGAGACAGTTCGGTCCCTATCCGCCGCGCGCGCAGGATACTTGAGGAAGGCTGTCCCTAGTACGAGAGGACCGGGACGGACGGACCTCTGGTGTGCCAGTTGTCACGCCAGTGGCATGGCTGGTTGGCTATGTTCGGAAGGGATAACCGCTGAAGGCATCTAAGCGGGAAGCCTGTTCCAAGATGAGGTATCCCACCCC
>NZ_JBSFNS010000424.1:0-1060 GCF_053587275.1 Amycolatopsis sp. NPDC003676 | reverse complement strand
GCCTGTTCCCGGGCTGGGGCGGCACGCAGCTGCTGCCGAACCTGATCGGCCCGGACGCCGCCGTCCCAGCCCCACCGCCAGGCCGAACCCGATCATCGCCACGCCCCAGATCACGATGCAGACGATCACCGCCAGACCCTGCCTGCGGATCCGCGGCACCCAGCCGGAGAACACCCCGCCGAGCACCGCGCCCGCCGAGATGGCCGCGAACAGCAGGCCGAGCGCGACGCCGCCCTCGGCCGGGTCGTGGAAGGTCTCGTGCGCGATCTGCGGGAACAGCGCGCGCGGCATGCCGAACACCATGGCGATGATGTCGACGACGAACGAGGCGAGCAGGATGCGCTGCCCGGTCAGGTAGCGGAAACCGTCGATGACGGCGCGCAGCCCGGCCCGGCGCTGATCACCCGTCGGTGGGAAGGCGGGCAGTTTCCACACCGCCCACACCGTCGCGAGCAGGGCGATCGCGTCGATCAGATACAGCGTCGGCAGGCCGAGCACCGGGATGAGCAGCCCGGCCAGCACCGGGCCCGCGATCATGCCCACGTTCTGCACCGTCATGCTCAGCGAACTGGCCGCGGCGATCTGCTCGGGCGGCAGCAACCGCGCGATGGCCGCGCTGCGGGTGGGCTGGTTGACCGCGAAGAACGCCTGCTGGGCGGCGAACAGGCCGAGCACCAGCCACACGTTGTTCATCCCGAGCGCGGCCTGCACCCAGAACGCCACCGCCGTCACGCCGGTGCCCGCGGTGGTGATGATCAGCAGCGTGCGCCGGTCCATCACGTCGGCCAGCGCGCCGCCCCACAGGCCGAACACGATCAGCGGGATCAGGCCGAACAGGCCCGCCAGGCCGACGTAGCCGGAACTGCCGGTGATCTGGAAGATCTGCTGCGGAACCGCGACCACCGAGAGCTGCGCGCCGATGACGGTGACGATGTTGGTCGTCCAGAGCCTGCGGTAGTCGGGGTCCGTTTCCGGGTCGAACGCCGCCGCCCGCCGGGGCAGGCTCGGGGGGTCTTGGCGTACGACAAGGGTGTGCCGGGCCGGCTGCCGCTAGTGAGCA
>NZ_JBSFNS010000423.1:0-1061 GCF_053587275.1 Amycolatopsis sp. NPDC003676 | reverse complement strand
GCGAGATCCATCTCGAACCCGGTCTGCGCCGGATCACCGTCCCGGTGGCCGACGGGTCTCAGGACCTGGTCACCGCGATCGGCCGGCTCACCGAGCACAAGGTGCAGATCAACGATGTCGCGCTGCGGCGGCCCTCGCTCGACGACGTCTTCCTCACCCTCACCGGGCACGAGGCGGAGGAACTCGTCAACGGCGACGCCGGGAAACAGACCGTCGGCGCCGAGGAAGGACACAACCGATGAGCATCACGCTCGACAAGGCCGACGTGCAGGGCCCCACCTTCGGTGAACGGCTCTCGATGGTGGTCAGCGACAGCATGACCATCGCCAAGCGCAATGTCATCAAGATCAAGCGCGTGCCCGACGTGCTGATCTTCACGACGCTGTCGCCGATCATGTTCGTGCTGCTGTTCGCCTATGTCTTCGGCTCGGCGATCCAGATCGAGGGCGTGGAGGGCGGCTATCGCGAATTCCTGATCGCGGGCATCTTCGCGCAGACCGTGGTCTTCGGTGCCACGTTCACCGGCGCCGGTCTGGCCGAGGACATGCAGAAGGGCATCATCGACCGGTTCCGCTCACTGCCGATGGCGCCGTCCGCGGTGCTGGTCGGCCGGACGATCAGCGACGTGGTGATCAATATCGTGAGCTTGGTCGTCATGTCGCTGACCGGCCTGGTCGTCGGCTGGCGGATCCGCGGATCGTTCCTCGACGCGGTCCTGGCCTACGTGCTGATGCTGCTGTTCGCCTACGCGCTGTCCTGGATGATGGCGGTCGTCGGGCTGCTCGTGCGGGCGCCGGAGGTGTTCAACAACGCCAGCTTCATGGTGATCTTCCCGCTGACGTTCCTGTCGAACGCGTTCGTGCCGCTGGACGGTATGCCCGGCCCGCTGAAGGTGTTCGCCGAATGGAATCCGGTCTCGGCGCTGACCCAGGCCGTGCGCGACCTGTTCGGCAACACCAACCCGCTGGCCCCGCCGTCGGACGCCTGGCCGATGCAGAACCCGGTGATCACGACGCTGATCTGGATCGTCGTGATCCTGGTCGTCTTCGTGCCGCTGGCTC
>NZ_JBSFNS010000422.1:0-1061 GCF_053587275.1 Amycolatopsis sp. NPDC003676 | reverse complement strand
GTCGGCGTGCTCGACGATCTCGGCGACCTGGCCGTCGACATCGCGCACGATCCGGCCGTAGCCGTTGGCGTCGTCGGGGACGAAGGTCAGCACGGTGACCGCGGGGCGCTCGGCGTAGCTGCGGTGCTCGTCGAGCAGCGCGGCGAGGGTGTGCCCGTCCAGCAGCGGGACGTCGGCCGAGGTGACGAGCAGGTCGCCGTCGAAGTCCGCAGGCACCGAGTCCAGCGCGCACTGCACCGCGTGGCCGGTACCGAGCTGCTCCTCCTGCACCGCGCAGACGATCTCGCGGCCGAGTTCCTTGCCCACCTCGGCGACGGCGGCGCCGACCTTGTCGCGGTCGTGGCCGACCACGGTGATCAGATGGGTGGGGTCGATCTCGGCGGCGGCGTGCAGCGCGTGCGAGAGCATCGACCGACCGGCCAATGGGTGCAGCACTTTCGGAGTCTTCGACCGCATTCGCGTCCCGGCACCAGCGGCGAGAACGACGACGGCGGTCTGCGGTGGCATGGATCTCCCTCGGCTGCCTGTCAGCGAGTGTGCTGTGGCGGGTTCGGTCGGTGATGGTGCGGGCCGACGATACGTCACTGTGTCCGTGTGCTCCGCCGCCAGGACTCGAACCTGAACTATCTGAACCAAAATCAGAGGTGCTGCCATTACACTACGGCGGATCGCCACACCAGTGGGCCGTGAGAGCCCACCACTGTGCTACGGCACGGCATGATCCTCGCACATGATCCCGCCACCCGGCGAATCTTGTGTACGCCTGTCGCGAGCACCCGCCCGGCCCGTTGTTAGCCTTCTGGAACGCACGTACAGATCTCGTGAGCCGAAATCACGGAGAGGCGGGGGAGCATGTCGTCGACGGAGTCGGGGCGTCCTACCAGACCGAGGATGACCGGAACGCAACGGCGGCAGCAGCTGATCGAGATCGGTCGCGCGTTGTTCGCCGAACGGGGATATGACGCCTGCACATCCGGCACACGCCCGGTCCCGACGGCACGCCCGCGGTGTACGTGCACGGGCTCGGCGGATCGTCCACGAACTGGACCGACCTCGCCGCG
>NZ_JBSFNS010000421.1:0-1061 GCF_053587275.1 Amycolatopsis sp. NPDC003676 | reverse complement strand
CCATGCCCGCGATCAGCGCGGCCTTCGCCTTGCGCGGATCGTCGATGAGTACCGAGATGCCCGCGTCGATCGCGGCGCGCGACTGGGACCGGCTGTCGGGGGCGGCGGTGGTCAGCGCCGTCACGATCGCGGCGGTCAGTTCCTCGGCGATCCGATCCAGCAGGGCCTCCAGCACGCTCTCGCGATGCTCGAAATTCTCGTAGTAGTAGCGCTCGTTGAGTCCGGCGCGGGCGCAGAGCCCGGCGACGGTGAGCTTGGCCTGCCCGTCTTCGGCGACGATGTCGAGCGCCGCGTCGAGGAGGGCGGTCCGGCGTTGGGCCTGTCGTTGTTCGGCCGAGACGCCACCGTAGGTGCGTTGTGCTGCCACAGCTCCCATTCTGCGTCCTGCCGTCGCGGGAAGGTTTTCTGGTAGAGACTCTTGCCAGATTATCAAATCTGGTGGATTCTATTGCCAGATGCACTCGACGAGGAGGCGCAGCATGGCCGCACGGCAGGGCGAACCCGGATATTTCGCCGACGATTCGATGATCCGACGGGTGATGAGCAAGCGGGCGGTGGGGCTGACCTACGGCGTCCGGGCACTGGTCATCGGCGCGGTGCACCCGCTGCTGTTCGTCGGCACCAGTGAGCACACCGCCCACCGCGCGACCCCGTACACCCGGCTGGCCATCACCGGCGCGCTGTTCGAGGCGGTCTTCCTCGGCAGCAAGACCGAGGCCGACCGGGCCCTGGCCTTCACCCGGCGCAAGCACGAGAAGGTGGTCGGCACGCTGCCCGAGGACGCGGGCGAGCACTATCCGGCGGGCACCGCCTACGCGGCCCACGATCCGCACCTGATGTTCATGACCATGGCCTTCACCTTCGACTCCGCCGAGGCGATGTACGACCGGCTGGTGCGCGAACTCACCGCCACCGAGCGCGAGGACCTCTACCAGGACTACGTCCGCTGGGGCGAGCTGTTCGGCATGCCGCGCGACGCCGCGCCCGCCGACTACCCGGCCTTCCGCCGCTACTTCGACGACTACCTGAACTCGGCCAGAGCCAACCGCGCCTTCCTGCAC
>NZ_JBSFNS010000420.1:0-1068 GCF_053587275.1 Amycolatopsis sp. NPDC003676 | reverse complement strand
GTCTGCTCGGCGGCGGACTGGCGCTGGCGAAGGCGGCGAAGTCCGCGATCACCGGCGGATCGCCCGCCACGGGAACGGGGGGAGCGGCGGGCGTTTCGCCTGCGGCGCCGTCAGGACCGGACAGTGGGGCAGCGGCGGCAGGCGCGCGACAGGACCGGCCACAGGACGCCACGCCGGGCACCGGCACCGAACGGGCCGGGACCCCGTCCGGACCGCCGCCGGTCGGCCCGACCCCGCCCGCGCGCACCGACGGGCCGAACAACAGCCGGGCCATCCTGCTGCTCGCCGCCGCCGTCGCCGCGTTCACGGTGATGCTGGTCGTGCTCGTAGTGACACGGGACCGGGGCGCGGACCCCACGCAGCAGGCGCTGGACCCGGTCACCGTCACCACGGTGGTCGACGGCAAGGTCAGCACCGTCGTCATCGTCCCCGAGCAGGAGACGGTCACCGTGTCCGCGCCGCCGGGCCCGGCCCAGACGGGTCCGACGACCCCCGGCGCCACGTCCGCTCCGTCGGGCACGAGCACCTCGGGCAAGCCGACCGTCACGCCGAGCCCGACCAGCACCACGATCACCACCACCCCGTTCGGCCCGCCGAGCCCGGACCGCATCGGCCAGTTCATCGCCGGGTACTACGGCATGCTGCCCGGCAATATCGGCGGCGCCTGGGCGCAGCTGGCCCCCGGCTATCAGGCACAGACCGGTGGGTACGGCCAGTACTCCTCGTTCTGGTCGACGGTGCGGTCGGTGACTGTCGGCTCGATCACGCCGAACGGGGAGAACCGGGCGGTCGTCTCGCTCACCTACCACCTCACCAACGGCACTGTGACATCGGAGAATCGCTGGATCCAGGTGAGCGGCACCGGCAACAGCCTGCAGATCGCCGGATCCGGTGTCTGATCCGCACCGGCTACCCTGAACGCGGCCCGGCGTCCGCCGGCCCGATCCGACGCGGAAGAGAACGAGGCGAGAAACAGGTGAGCGCGCGACCGGCCGCGGTGCTGTGGGACATGGCCCAAACCCGCCCACCCCACGCGGAGGCACCGGTGACCACCACCCCACCCACCAC
>NZ_JBSFNS010000419.1:0-1070 GCF_053587275.1 Amycolatopsis sp. NPDC003676 | reverse complement strand
AAATCTTCCACGGTGCTCAGCAGGAACCCGCTGGGCAGTTTCTCTTCGAGACCCATTATTTCCCACTCATTCCCAGCTGAGGCCGCCGCGCCGCCACTCGTAGGCGTAGGCGACCGACACATTGACGATGAACAGCGCCATCGCGGCGAGACCGAAGAGCCCGAGCGCATCGAAGTGCACGGCCCACGGGTAGAGGAACACGATCTCGATGTCGAAGATGATGAACAACATCGCGGTGAGGTAGTACTTCACCGGAAAGCGCTGTCCCGTGGCGTTTCCGGGGCCACCCGCGATGGCGTGCGGGGTCGGCTCGATGCCGCATTCGTAGGGTTCCAGCTTGGCCCGGTTGCGCCGCTTCGGGCCGATCAGCGCCGCCATGATGACGGAGAACACCGCGAACGCGGCGGCGATGGCGCCGAGTACGAGCGCGGGCACCTCGATATTCACGACTGCTTTCCCCTCCTCGCTGGAGCAGGTCGAGCCGTGTGGCCCGGCCGCGGACGGCAGCTTTGGCGAGACGGGGCCGACAACGTTGTCCGCCGATACGGGGCTCGCGCAAGGCTGTGCAGCGATGGCGGAGCGTTATACAGGAGCCCGCGCTCGTGTGAGCTAGAGCACAGACTACCGCCGTTGCGGGGGCGCGCCGCGCGTTTCCGGGGTGGGCTTTGATCGATTTCGATACAGCGATTCATGAGCGATCCGGGGGTAATCCCGGATCGGCGCACGCCAGGTAACCACTGGTGTTACCAGTGGTAATAGGCAGAACTGTGGGGCGTGGGACTATCCGCGGGGCCGGGACGATGCCCGGAGGTCGCCGATCAGCGGGCGAGCAGGATGCTGGTGACCGCGTGGGTGAGCTGCATGGGGTCGATGGGGTGCGAGACCGCGGCCTCGGCGCGCGACCAGTTCGCCAGCCAGGCGTCGTCGGGCCTGCCGGTCAGCACGACCACCGGCGGGCACTCGTCGATCTCGTCCTTGAGCTGCTTGGCGATGCCGAGGCCGCCCGCGGGCGCGGACTCCCCGTCCAGGATCGCCAGATCGATCCCGCCCGCGTCCATCTGCTCGATGAC
>NZ_JBSFNS010000418.1:0-1070 GCF_053587275.1 Amycolatopsis sp. NPDC003676 | reverse complement strand
ACCACCGAGCGTCACCGGGGCGGCTCCCTGCGCCGTCCCGACAGTGCCGACAGTGCCCCAGACCAGCAGCAGCGTGGCGGCGGCGATCCACCACCGACCCCATGTCGTAGGGGCACTCCCGCGCTGAAGTGCGGGAGTGCCTTGATTGCTTCTCGTTTTCGGCATCTGCGTGTCAGACCACGCAGACCGGGTACAAGAAGGGAACGGTGATCAGGACGATGCCGCATGCGAGGAAGGCACCGGGGATCGTGATGAACGGTGACAACACAACGGGCTCGACCTGAACCGGAACCGGTGCGACGGGGACGGGGTCCGCCGCGGGTGCTGCGCCGGCGACGCCGGCACCTAGAGCGATCATCGGCGCACAAGCGAGCACCGCGATGGTTGAACGTACTTTGTACATGGCCATTCCTTCGACTGTCTCCCACATTTGTCGTGCCGATCCCACGACGGAATCGTCACCCTATAAAGGACAGCACCGACGGCCCGGAATATCGTCGTACGAACAGATGAGATCTAAAAGGGCCGCTTCGATCGGATCACAGCTGCGAGGTATTCGTAATCCTCGGCCCGCGCGGATGACCCCCGATATGCCAGCCCGATCGTGCGGCCCGGCGCGGGATCGGCGAAGCGCGCGGTGTCGAGGGTGGCCCGCGCGGTCTCGGTGGCCACGGCCATCTGCGGGATGAGGGTCACCCCGAGGCCGCCCGCGACGCACTGCACCACGGTCGTCAGCGAGGCGGCGCGGGTGTCGCCGACCGCGCCGGGGTGCACCTCGGCGGTACGGCACAGCTCGAGCGTCTGGTCGCGCAGGCAGTGGCCTTCGTCCAGCAGCAGCAACGGCATGTCGGCCAGCACCGGCGCGGCCAGGTCGGTGCGCCCGGCGAGCTCGTGCCCGCGCGGGGTGACGAGCACGAATTCCTCGGAGTACAGCGGGATCTCGACCAGGCCGGGGGCGTCGGTGGGCAGCGCGAGCAGGGCGACGTCGAGCACGCCGGTGCGCAGCCCGTCGAGCAGCCGGGCGGTCTGGTCCTCCACCACCTGTGGCACCAGCGCGGGCAGTTTGCGGC
>NZ_JBSFNS010000417.1:0-1073 GCF_053587275.1 Amycolatopsis sp. NPDC003676 | reverse complement strand
AGCGTGTCCTCGTCGTCGCGTCTGGCCTGGAAGTCCAGGCCGCCCGGTGCGCACGCGGCGTGATCGAGCGCGTCGCAGAGGCCGTCCAGGCTGGACTTCCACGGGGGCAGGGGATTGGTCACGCCGTACTCGGCGGCCATCCGGGGCCACACCTGGTCGCGATCGACGATCGCCCGCAACGCCGCGATCTCGCGTGGGGTACTCATCGCTGCCTTCCGCTAGGTCGCCGGGTGGATGGCTGGCCGGGTCGCGGTGATCACGTTGGTGGTCACCCCCGGTTTCGGGAGCGCGACGCCGATCAGGCAGTCCCTGGTGATGATCTCCGCGAGCTGATCCTCGGTCCAGCCGTCGGTGCCGTCGGGCCGCATCGGCAGCACCATGAACCGGTGCTTCTGATTCGAATCGTGCACCCGCACCGCGACCTCCGGCGGCAGGGTGAGCCCGAACTCCGAGAGCACCTGACGCGGCCAGCGCACCATGCGGCGCCGGTAGTTCGGCGTGCGATACCACTCGGGCGAGTTGCCCAGGATCGGGCGCGGGTAGCACGAGCACAGCGCGCACACGATCACGTTGTGCAGCGTCGGGGTGTCGGCGAGGATGGAGAACGCGGTGAAGTCGCTGGGCGTGCCGAAACCGGTCGGCTCCAGCCAGTCCACGCCCACCGCCTTGCTCGCCGTCATCGGCTCGGCCAGCGCCAGCGCCCGGAAGCCGGGATCGAGCCAGGCCCTGGCCACCAGGCGCACCGCGGGCGTCGGCCCGATCTGTTCGGCGAACTCGGTGAACCGCCGGTGCTCCTCGGCGGTGAAGATCCCCTTCTCGATGCACAGTTCGCGCAGCGCGATCTCGAGCACCTCGAAATCGGTGATCTCGTCAACCATGGGCGCCACGGTGCGCTCGTGATCGTGGTCGTGCTCGTGGTCGGTCATGACGCCACCTGGAGCCAGCGTTCGGGGATCTCGGTGCGCAGCACGTCGGCGGCGGTGCCGGTGTAGCCGTGCCACAGGCGCGCGAGCTCGAACTCGACGACGTAGAACCACTCGGGTGTCGCGTCGTGCCGGTCCCACGTCTCGTCC
>NZ_JBSFNS010000416.1:0-1074 GCF_053587275.1 Amycolatopsis sp. NPDC003676 | reverse complement strand
CAACGCACCGAGCGCGACGGCCGCCAGCGCGGCCGCCCAGCTGTGGTTCACGAACGCCGTCACCGCACCGGGTACCCCACCGAACCCGATCGGAATCGATCGGAGGACGGATTCCTCGGCGAACCAATGGATGCCGTACTCGGAGTCGTAGTTCACCAGCGTCGCCAGCAACCCGAGCACGCCGAGCCCGAGCTGCGCGCCCGCCGCCACGATCAGCACCCACCGGCCGGACTCGTCGCGCCGGGCCAGCAGCATGCCGCCGTAACCGAACGCGAACGCCGCCACCAGCGCGCCGAGCGTGGCGAACAGGGCCAGCGAGTCGTCGAGCCGGTCGGGGTCGTTCAGGAAGGCGCGCACCAGGACCACGGCCCCGACCAGATTCGCCACCGTGGCAACACCGGCACAGCACACGGCGACGATCGCCGTCACCTCACCGGCTTTCGACTTCGCATCCCGCACGACCATGGCTCGACCGTATCCCGAGTCGGCCTAGCGCGTCGTGGTCCACCGGCGCGTCGGCTCGATCAGGCTGAGCACCAGGATCACCGCGTTGAGCGCGAGCCACCAGTCCAGCGGCCCTACCCGCAGCCCGTGCCCGGCCCCGTTGAGCACAACGACCAGCAAGGTCGCCCCGCTCATCGCCCCCGATATCCCCACCAGAATCCGCCTGCCGAGCATCCGCCGCCGCAACAGCAGCACCGCCCCCAGCAGATACACCACCCCCAGCCCGCCGACGATCCCCGCACCCGCGTAATCGAGCTCGATCTCCCGCCCGAAAGCCCGCACCACCGCCGTCGCCGTGCCGACGATGATCCCGGCACCCCCGACCAGCACCCCGAGCCACCCGGCGACCAGCGCGGTCACCGCGCGAGAAGGCCGCTCGGGCTCCACCTGATCCACCACTATCCCCTGCACGTTGTCGTCGTCGCCGTCAGTTATACGGCGCGACGGCCGATCGAGCCCGTCGACCGAGGTCCCGGGGCCACGCCGGGCAGCCCGAGACGCCGAAAGCCGCGTCCGGGGGCTTCGGGGTCGGCCAGTGAACCGTCGAGGAAGGCGAGAACGCGCATCCCC
>NZ_JBSFNS010000415.1:0-1078 GCF_053587275.1 Amycolatopsis sp. NPDC003676 | reverse complement strand
GGACGGCGTTGGTCGCGGTCGCCTGGTCGACGCCGAGCTGGTCGGCGATCTGGGCGATCGGTACCTGGGAGAGCAAATCATCGAAGGAAGTCATCGGCTCCGCCTGTGTCGAATGGGGCCCGGTAGTGCCCGGGTCGGGCTCAGGGTAGGGGACCGAGATGGCGGAACCGGGGGTTTCGGCGGCGTCTGCGTCTGGCGCGTCGCCACGTGACGTTGGTCATCCGGGCCTCGTTGGTCAACCCGAGTAGCCGGTTACGCGTGCCCCGGCGACCGCGGAAGCCGACGGTGGAGGGAACGGCGCAACCTGTTGGGAGTGAGGACGATGGCCGAGCCGATGACGATCGCGGCGGACCCGCCGCCGAAGCAGGCGTCGCCGCCCACCTACGACGCCTTCCTGTCCTACTCGCACGCCGACCGCGCCATCGCGGCGGGCATCCAGCGCGGCCTGCACCGCATCGGCCGCCGCGTCGGCCGCCTGCACGCCCTGCGGGTCTTCCGCGACGCCACCGACCTGACCGCCAGCCCCGACCTGTGGGGGCAAGGTCGCCGAGGCGATGGACCAGGCCCGCTACTGCATCGTCGTGCTGTCCCCGCATTCGGCCGCCTCGGAATGGGTGGACCGCGAGATCGCCTACTGGCTGCGCACCCGCGGCCCCGAACACCTGCTGTTCGTCGTCGCGGGCGGGCAGGTGAAATGGGACCGCGAGCTGCACCGCTTCGATCCCGACCGCTCGACCGTCGCACTCCCGGTCCTGACCGAGCCCGGCGCGCTCCCCACCGAACCCCTCTACGTCGACGTCACCGAGGACGCCCCGTGGGACCCGCGCGCCGCCCTCTTCCGCGAGAAGCTCACCGACCTCGCGGCGCCGATCCACGGCAAGCCGAAATACGAACTGGCGGGGGAGGATCTGCGGGAACAGCGGAGGTTCCGGCGGTTGCGCCGCGCCGCCGTCGCGGGGCTGGTCCTGCTCACCGTGCTCGCGCTCATCGCCGCTTTCGTCGCCATCGACCGGCAGCGGGAGGCGGTGCGCCAACGCAACCAGGCGATCGGGCTGCGTTTGGTCTCCGACACCGAGTC
>NZ_JBSFNS010000414.1:0-1078 GCF_053587275.1 Amycolatopsis sp. NPDC003676 | reverse complement strand
GGGGCTGTCCGTTCAGCTGCAAGTTCTGCTCCTTCCCCGCCGCGTCGCCGAAGTGGCGCTACAAATCCGCCGCCGATCCGGTCGACACCAGGGCCACCGACCAGACCCCCGCCGACGCGCCGACCGGCACCGAGCCGATCTACGTCGGCGAGACCACCGCGGTGCAGATGCTGGTGACCCGCAAGCCGGTCGCCGGACCCGACCACAGCGATCCGGCCCATCTCACCGAGGCCGCGCTCAAGGCGATCCTGATCAACCCGGGCCGCGCCGCCATCGACGCCGGACTCACCGACGTCGCCGCCGCGCTGCCGGGCGGTGGCCCGAAGGTCATCACCCGCGCGCAGTGGGGTGCCGACGAGTCGATCCGCTGCCAGGAACCCACCTACGACGACGGCGTCGGCGGCATCACCGTGCACCACACGGCCGGTCGCAACGACTACAGCCGGGCCGAGTCGGCGGGCATCGTCCGCGCGATCTACGCCTACCACGCCGAGACCCTGGGCTGGTGCGACATCGGCTACAACGCCCTGGTCGACCAGTACGGCCAGATCTTCGAGGGCCGCTACGGCGGCCTCGACCGGGCGGTGCAGGGCGCGCACGCGGGCGGGTTCAACGAGAACACCGTCGGGGTGGCGCTGATGGGCAACTACGAGACCGAGACGCCGAGCACCGAGTCGATCAACGCGATCGGCAAGTTCGTCGGCTGGCGGGCCAAGCTCGCGGGGATCAACCCCAAGGGCCACACCACCATGTACTCCGAGGGCACCGAGTTCACCCCGTACGCCCAGGACGAGGCGGTCGACCTGCCGACGGTGTTCGCGCACCGCGACGTCGGCAACACCGACTGCCCCGGTGACGCCGCCTACGCCCTGATGGACCGCATCCGCGGGATCGCCGCGGGCAACAGCACCTACTCCTCCCCCGCGACGCCGGAACGGCCGCCGAGCCAGCAGGCCCGCGCGCCGCAACAGCAGGAACAGGAACCGCAGCAGGGCAACATGGCCGAGCTGGGCGCGCTGGTCGACAAGCTGCTCGGCCTGTCCGGCTCGAACGAGATCGCCAGGCACTGGGTGAGCCG
>NZ_JBSFNS010000413.1:0-1080 GCF_053587275.1 Amycolatopsis sp. NPDC003676 | reverse complement strand
TGGACCTGTTCATGCGGGACGCGAAGCGCGGCGTGCAGCTGTACGTCAAGCGCGTGTTCATCATGGACGACTGCGAAGGGCCGGCGTGGTCGCACCGGCGTAGAGCCTGGTGGCGCGGTCGAAGGTGACAGTAGCCATGCGTGGTTCAACATCCCATCCCGGCAGGAACGTGCCGGACGATCCGAGTACAGGGTCGCAGGGATCGTAGCGGCCGGATCAGTCGCCGGTGACGCGTGTGCCGCGCGGAATCCGGAACGCGGCGGCGAGGCCGACGAGGAGGAACAGCGCGGCGGCGAGCAGGGTGGTCCGGGTGGCATCGGTGAAGGCGCGGCACAGGGCGTCGACGATCGCGTCGGTGTGCCCGTGCTCGCGGACGCCGGCAATGGCGCCACCGGCGGATTCGCGGGTCGCGGTGGCGAGGGAGTCGGCCTGCTCCGCCGGGAGGCCGGGCACCTCGGCCAACTGCGCGGGCAGCTCGCGGCCGAGCGATACCGACAGCAGCGCGCCGACGACCGCGGTGCCGAAGGCCGAGCCGACCTGACGCACGGTGCTCTGGGTGGCCGAACCCTGGCCCGAGTTCTGCGGCGGGACGTCCGCCAGGACGGTGCCCGTGAGCTGGGCGGAGGCCATCCCGAGGCCGATGCCGTAGCCGACCAGGAGCGCCGCGAGCCACCAGCCCGAGATGTGCGGGGTGACGAACAGCGCGGTCAGCGCGATGGCCACGGTTTCGAGCATCAGCCCGAGCTGGACCACCCGGACCGGCCCGTACTTGTGCACCAGGCCCTCGGCGATGCCCGCCGCCAGGAACGCGCCGACCGCCATCGCGGCCAGGACATACCCTGCCCCGAGGGTGGACAGGCCGAGGACATTGACCATGAACAGGGGCAGCACGAACAGCAGGCCGAATTCGCCGAGCGCCACGGCGAAGGCGGTGATGTTGCCCCAGCGAAAACTCTTGATGGTGAACAGCGCCGGATCGAGCAGCGCCGACCGGCCGACCCGTTGGCGGTGCTGCTCCCACCGGACGAACAGGACCAGCGCGAGCACCCCGAGCGCGAGCAGCACCGGGATCGGGGAGAT
>NZ_JBSFNS010000412.1:0-1081 GCF_053587275.1 Amycolatopsis sp. NPDC003676 | reverse complement strand
GGGTTGTCAAGATGGCGGTTAGTCGGTCTCGGGAGTATCAGGCGGATGCTTCTGGGGCTGAGCTGGCCCGGATCCTGCCGCGGATGGCGCGCGGTGACGACATCTGGGCGCAGGCCTGGTCCGAGCCCGAATCGGGCAGCGACCTGGCGAGCCTGCGCTCGACCGCGCGCCGCACCGAGGGCGGCTGGATCCTCAACGGCCAGAAGACCTGGAGCTCGCGCGCCACCTACGCCGACTGGGCCTTCGGCCTGTTCCGCAGCGACCCGGACGCGCAGCGCCATCACGGCCTGACCTACGTGATGTTCCCGCTGTCCGCCGACGGTGTCAGCGTGCGGCCGATCCCGCAGCTCGACGGCGAGCCCGGCTTCGCCGAGATCGTCCTCGACGACGTCTTCGTCCCCGACCGCGATGTCATCGGCGCGCCGAACGAGGGCTGGCGGGTCGCCATGGCGACCTCGAGCAACGAGCGCGGCCTGTCGCTGCGCAGCCCCGGCCGGTTCAGCGCGACCGCGCAGCGGCTGATCGACCTGTGGACCGAGACCGCCGACCCCACCGACACCGCCGCGCGCAACGCCGTGGTGGACGCCTGGCTCGGCAGCGAGGCCTACCGGCTGCACACCTTCGGCACCGTCACCCGGCTGACCGACGGCGGCCAGCTCGGCGCGGAGTCCTCGATCACCAAGGTGTTCTGGTCCGAGCTCGACATCGCCATGCACCAGACGGGACTCGACCTGCTCGGCCCCGCCGCCGAACTGACCAGCAAGTGGACCGACGGCTACCTGTTCTCGCTGTCGGGCCCGATCTACGCGGGCACCAACGAGATCCAGCGCAACATCATCGCCGAGCGTGTGCTCGGCCTGCCGCGGGAGAGCAAGCGATGACCGTCGCCGCTTCGGCGGATACCCACAGCCGCCCGGCCGCAGCGTGCGGGCCGGCCACCCGTTCGACCACAGGAGTTCCGCGATGAAGTTCGCACTCGCCACCGAACAGCAGGACTTCGCCGCCGAACTGCGCAAGGTCCTCGACGCCGCGCAGGCGCCCGCCGCGACCCGCGCCTGGGCCGCGGGCGACACCGCCAAGG
>NZ_JBSFNS010000411.1:0-1082 GCF_053587275.1 Amycolatopsis sp. NPDC003676 | reverse complement strand
CGGACGGCGTCGGGAAGCGGTACGGGCCGACCGTGGCGCTGCACGACGTCAGCCTCACCGTGCGGCCCGGCGAGTCGCACGCACTCGTCGGCGGGAGAGGTGACTTCGGTACCGGACGAGGAATCGACGACAGAACGGCACGGAGGTGGCGATGGCGGTCGGACTGCTCTGTTGCGCGGTGGCGGTGCTGCTGCTTCCCGCCGCGGGCGATCGACGGCGTTTTCAACGATTGTTCGGTGCGGGCGGGACGCGCGCGATACGACGGATACCGGTGGCGTTGGGTGCGGGAATCGGCCTGGGGTGCACGGCATTCGCGCTGGGGATCGGGACGGGGCTGGCGGTGCTCATGGTGGGCGTCACCGTCGCGGTGCGGAATCGGCGCGGTCATGGTGAGCGTGTGCGCCGGACGGAGTGCGGTCATCTCCTGGCCGGTCTCGAGGCGGTCGTCGGTGAACTGCGGGTCGGCGCGCATCCGAGCGCTGCCGCCGAAGCCGCGGCCGCGGAGTCCCGCGGGGAAGCGGCCCGGGTGCTCGCGATCAGCGCGGGCCGCAGCAGGCTCGGCGGTTCCGGGGCCGACGGCTGGCTGCACCCGGAGTCGCCGGTCGCCGAGGAACTGTCGCGGGTCGCCACCGCCTGGCGGGTCGCCGAAGAACACGGCCTCGCCCTGGCGGAACTGCTGTCCGCCGCCAGGACCGACCTGCTCGGCCGCATCCGCTTCCGCGACCGCACCGAAGCCGCCCTCGCCGGCGCCCGCGCCTCCGCCACGGTCCTCGCCGGCCTACCCCTGGTCGGCATCGGCCTCGGCCAGCTCATGGGCGCCGCACCACTGTCGGTGCTCTTCGGTTCCGCCGCAGGCGAACTGCTCCTGCCACTAGGCGCAGGCCTGGCCTGCTGTGGATTGCTGTGGACAGATGCCATCACCCGCCGAGGAACAGCGTGATGCCCCTGGCCCGGGCTCCCGGTCAGACGTATCGACGCAGGCCCCACTTCGCGAGAGGTCGCGATGTCAGGAGGAGGACAGGCGACGATCAGCAACCACGGTGACCTGGTCCCGGCTCCCAGCCTCCGGCGCTATCGCTGAC
>NZ_JBSFNS010000410.1:0-1083 GCF_053587275.1 Amycolatopsis sp. NPDC003676 | reverse complement strand
TGAAGTCCATGTTGCCGCCGACGTTGAGCTGGTAGGTGCGGTCGAGCACCACGCCGCGGTCCTCGAACAGCTTGGCCATCACGCGGTGGGTGATGGTCGCGCCGACCTGGGACTTGATGTCGTCGCCGACGATCGGGACACCGGCGTCGATGAACTTCTGCGCCCACTCCGGGTCGGAGGCGATGAAGACCGGCAGCGCGTTGACGAAGGCGACGCCCGCGTCGATGGCGCACTGGGCGTAGAACTTGTCGGCCTCTTCCGAGCCGACGGGCAGGTAGGAGACCAGGACGTCGACCTCGGCGTCCTTCAGAGCCTTGACCACGTCGACCGCGGGAGCCTCGGACTCCTCGATGGTCAGCGCGTAGTACTTGCCGATGCCGTCGAGGGTCGGGCCACGCTGGACGTTCACGCCGGTGGGCGGCACATCGGAGATCTTGATCGTGTTGTTCTCGCTGGCGAAGATCGCCTCGGCCAGGTCGAACCCGACCTTCTTGGCGTCGACGTCGAACGCGGCGACGAACTTCACGTCCTTGACGTGATAGGGACCGAACTTGACGTGCATGAGGCCGGGAACGGTGGCGTTCTCGTCGGCATCCTTGTAGTACTGCACGCCCTGCACCAGCGACGATGCGCAGTTGCCCACACCGACGATCGCGACGCGAACCTCGCCGGACCCAACCTTGTTGACATCACTCATGGCCGCTCTTTCCCTCTTTCTGTGGTGCCGCCTTCGTCGATTGCTCCGCCGCAATCAACTCGTTGAGCCAGCGCACTTCGCGCTCGCTTGATTCCAATCCGAGCTGGTGGAGCTGGCGGGTGTAGCGATCCAGCGAGCCGCTGGCCTTCTTGATCGCTTCCCGCAGTCCCTCTCGGCGCTCCTCGACCTGGCGTCGCCTGCCCTCCAGGATCCGCATCCTCGCCTCGGCGGGGGTGCGGCTGAAGAAGGCCAGGTGAACGCCGAAGCCGTCATCGGTGTAGTTCTGCGGACCGGTGTCGGCGAGTCGCCGCGCATCGACGCGCGGATCTGCTCCAGCCGCGAGTGGCCCGCCATCTGGGTGGCCGACTCCTGGACCTCCATCATGC
>NZ_JBSFNS010000409.1:0-1084 GCF_053587275.1 Amycolatopsis sp. NPDC003676 | reverse complement strand
GTCCGCAAACGCCGCGGCGGCGCGTCGACCTGGCCGTGACGTGCTTGCCGGAAGCGTAACCGCTGGGTGGCCTGGTGTCAGCAGAGTGTCCTGGCCGCCGACGGTGATCGCAGTCATAGCTAACCTCTCCGTTCTCGACAGTTCCCTCATCAGATGGCGCCATCGTCGCACTGCGACCCCCACGTAGTCGAACCACCTACTGTTGGTAAAGGGGAAGTAATAGACAAAAGCCGCGAACGGGGCTGCATCGGGCCAGGCCGCGGCGGGGTTAGGCTGTTGGGCGTGAGTGAAGCAACTGGTCAGCAAGGTTCTGGCGCGGGGAAGCGGCTGGTCCGCAATCTGGCCCTCTACACGCTGGCCCGGCTCGGGCTGGTCGTGCTGATCGCGGCGGTGATCGTCGGGGTCGCCAAGCTCATCGGCGTCGAGGTGCCGATCATCGTGGCCGCGCTGTTCGCGCTGATCGTCGCGATGCCGCTCTCGCTCACCCTGTTCAAGAAGCTGCGCACGAAGGTCAACGAGGACATCGCCGTCGTCGACGCGCGCCGCCGCCAGGACAAGGCGCAGCTGCGGGCCCGGTTGCGAGGTGACGACGACGGGCCGACCGCGTGAAATACCTCGACCGCAGCGCCCCGCGTGACTGGGTCGACAACGCCGTCCGGCTGATCGACGCCGACTCCCAGCGCTCCGCCGACACCCACCTGCTGCGGTACCCGCTGCCCGCCGGCTGGCCGGTGCAGCTGTACCTCAAGGACGAGTCCACCCACATCACCGGCAGCCTCAAGCACCGGCTGGCGCGCTCGCTGTTCCTGTACGCGATCTGCAACGGCTGGGTCACCGAGGGCACCACGGTGGTGGAGGCCTCGTCGGGGTCGACGGCGGTGAGCGAGGCGTATTTCGCGAAGCTGCTCGGTCTGGATTTCATCGCGGTGATGCCGGCGAGCACGTCGCCGCAGAAGATCGCGCTGATCGAAGCGCAGGGTGGCCGATGTCATTTCGTCGAGCGGGCACCCGACATGTATCCCGAGGCCACCCGGGCTGAACGTGGCCGAGCCGGACGACGTCGCACGCGAAGGGCTGGCACACC
>NZ_JBSFNS010000408.1:0-1085 GCF_053587275.1 Amycolatopsis sp. NPDC003676 | reverse complement strand
AGCGGGCACGACCTGGAAGGAACTCATGGACGCCGATCTCTCGTACTTCCGCGGACCCCTTGCTCAGGCGTTGCGGGAAGAAGGCCGCGACGAAGGCCGTGCCCTCGGACGCGACGAAGGCCGCGAAGAAGGAATGGACGAGGGGCGGGCCAAGGACGTGCTGCTCATCCTTCGGCATCGCGGGGTTCATATTTCGGAGGACGCCGCCGAACGCGTCACCGCGTGCCGGGACCAACGCACGTTCGATCTGTGGATGCGTCGCGCATTGGAGATCTCCAGGATCGAGGAGTTGTTCGACTGAGAGGTCGGGCGAGGTGGCCGTCAGCGTAGGTGGGCGGGGTCTATGCCGAGGGTGTCGGCAAGACCGGCTGCTCCCGTAGGGGTGACGCGGACGGCGCGGCCGGTTCCGGACGGGGTGATCCAGCTCAGGGCAAGCAGGCGGCGGTGCAGGAGGACCGCGGCGGGGCCGCCGAGGTGGGTGCGGCGTTCGGTCCAGTCCAGGCAGGGGCGGGTCAGGGGGCGGCGGGAGCGGGTGAGGGTGGGCTCGTCGATGCCGAGGGTGGTGGTGAGCCAAGTGGTGCCCGCGGGGGTCAGGGTGTGGGCGTTGTCCGGGTCGAGGAGGCCGCGGTGGGCCATGGCGTCGGTGAGGGTGACGCCGAGGCGGCCGGCCAGGTGGTTGTAGCAGGTTCGCCCGCGCGCCAGGGCCGCGTCGGCGGTGGCGGCGCGCAGGTTCTTCGGCGGGGTGGGGGTCGGGTCGAGTTCCGCCAGCAGGGTTTCCAGGAGCTGGGCGATCGCGGGACTCGCCAGTTCGACGTAGCGGTGCCTGCCCTGTTTGCGTTCGGTGATCAGGCCCGCGCCGCACAGGCGGTCCAGGTGGGCCGTGGCGGTGGACGGGGCGACGCCGGTCAGGCGAGCCAGTTCGCCGGCGGTCCAGGCGCGGCCGTCGAGCAGGGCCAGGCACATGTGGGCTCTGGTCCGGTCGGCGAGGACAGCGGCCCAGTCGGCGAGGGCGGCGGCGCGGGCGGGCGTACGTGGGTGTAGCGACGCGGGGACGTCACCTTGTAGTAGTTCTCCGAGTCGCCGAC
>NZ_JBSFNS010000407.1:0-1085 GCF_053587275.1 Amycolatopsis sp. NPDC003676 | reverse complement strand
CCGAGCATGGCCAGCAGCACCGGCCCGTTCTGCTCCAGCGGAGCCGTGGCGAAATGCCGGTCGACCGCGTGCATTCCGCTGAGGAATTCGGCGAACTGCTCCTTGCCGATGGTCACCATCACCGACAGGCCGATCGCGGAGTCGACCGAATACCGGCCGCCCACCCAATCCCAGAAGCCGAACATGTGCGCGGGGTCGATGCCGAACTCGGCCACCCGCTGCGCGTTGGTCGACACCGCGACGAAGTGCTTGGCGACGGCGTCCTCGCCGAGCGCGGCGACCAGCCAGCGGCGGGCCGCGGTGGCGTTGGTCAGGGTCTCCAGGGTGGAGAAGGTCTTGGAGGCGACGATGAACAGCGTCGTCGCCGGGTCGAGCCCGGTGAGCTTGGCGACCAGATCGCACGGGTCGACGTTCGAGACGAACCTGGCCTCGATGCCGGGATCGGTGTAGTGGCGCAGCGCGCGGTACACCATGTCGGGCCCGAGATCCGAGCCGCCGATGCCGATGTTGACCACGGCGGTGATGCGCTCGCCGGTCGCCACCGACAGCACGCCGTCGGGCAGTCCGGCCTCGCTGCACAGCTTGGCCAGCGCCAGCATGGTCAGCGGGGTCGCCGAGGCGGGCTTGACGATCATCGTGCAACCCGCGGCGAGCGCGGGCCCGATCTTGCGGGTGCCCATGGCCAGCGGGAAGTTCCACGGCGTGATCGCCAGACACGGACCGACCGGTTGTTTTGTCACCATGATCCGGCCGGTTCCCGACGGCGCGTGCAGGTAGCGGCCGTGCACCCGCACCGCCTCCTCGCTGAACCACCGGAAGAACTCGGCGCCGTAGCGCACTTCGTTGCGGCTCTCGGCCAGCGCCTTGCCCATCTCGAGGGTCATCAGCAGCGCGAACTCCTCGGCCCGCGCGGTCAGCTGCTCGAACACCGCCCGCAGGATCTCGCCGCGCTCGCGCGACGGGGTCGCCGCCCACGCCTCGCCCGCCGCGACGGCCGCGTCGAGCGCGCGCATCGCGTCGTCCGGCGTGGCATCGGCGACCTGCGCGATCACCGAGCCGTCGGCGGGATTGCGCACCGCGAAGGT
>NZ_JBSFNS010000406.1:0-1086 GCF_053587275.1 Amycolatopsis sp. NPDC003676 | reverse complement strand
GCGTCGAGCACCACCAGGTCGCTGCGGTCGTTCGGTCCGTCGTAGACGTAGGCGAGCAGCCAGCCCGCGCCGTCCGGGGATGGCGCGTTTCCTGCCCAAGGACGTGCGCATCACCGAGGTCGCGCCGGCGCCGCCGGAGTTCGACGCCCGCTTCTCCGCGACCCGTCGCCACTACGTGTACCGGCTCACCACCGCCCGCTACGGTGCCGAACCGCTGCGGGCGCGCAGTGTGGTGGCCGCCAAGCCCGGTCTCGATCTCGACGCCATGCGCGCGGCCTCCCGGCAGCTGCTCGGCCTGCACGATTTCGCCGCCTTCTGCCGCCGCCGTGAGGGCGCGACCACCGTGCGTGAGCTGCAGCGGTTCGACTGGGAGCGCGACGGCGAGCTGCTGAACGCGCACGTCAGCGCCGACGCGTTCTGCTGGTCGATGGTGCGCAGCCTGGTCGGCGCGGTGCTGGCCGTCGGCGAGGGCCGCCGCACGCCCGAGTGGGTGGCGAGCCTGCTGACCGAGACCGAGCGATCGAGCTCGGTGACGGTCGCGCCCGCGCACGGCCTGAGCCTGGTCCGCGTCGACTACCCGGCCGACGCCGACCTCGCCGCCCGCAACGCCCAGACCAGGGAGACCAGGACCCTGCCCGCCGCCGGTGGGTGCTGCGGCGAGTAGCCGCTGTGTAGTTGCTGTCCTCGCCGGTCGGTCGGCGATACGATGGGATCCTCGACGTCAGCGAGGAAGCCGGGCAGATGGCAGGCGGTTCTGGTGGAGTTGCTCGCACGACCAGGCGGATAGCCGTGGCCTTGCTGGTCTGCGTGACCGGGCTGCTCACCCTCACGACCGTGGTGGCGGGCTTCGTGCGCGCCGAACTCCTCGATACCGATCACTACGTCGAGACCATGGTGCCCCTGGCCGAGGATCCGCTGGTCCAGGACGCCCTCGCGGCCAGGCTGACCGAGGCCGTCATGACGCGCGTCGACGTGCAGGGCGCCGCGACCGAACTGGTCGACTCCTTCGCCGAGCGCCGTGACCGCAACCCGCGCGTCGAGGCGGCGCTGCGCAGTGTGCCCGCCCTGCTGACCGCGCAATCCGAG
>NZ_JBSFNS010000405.1:0-1090 GCF_053587275.1 Amycolatopsis sp. NPDC003676 | reverse complement strand
GTGCGCCTCCGACCCCGACGACGTCGCCCGCGTCGAGGACCGCACCTTCATCTGCTCCGCCGACGCCGCCGACGCGGGACCGACCAACAACTGGGTCGACCCGGTCGACATGCGCACCGTCATGACCGAGCACTACCGCGGCGCGATGACGGGCCGCACGATGTACGTCATCGCCTTCTGCATGGGCCCGCTCGACGCCGCCGAACCGAAGTTCGGGGTGCAGATCAGCGACTCGCCGTACGTGGCGGTGTCGATGCAGATCATGACCCGCTCGGGCACCCCGGTCTGGGAAAAGCTCACCGGCGACACCGAATTCGTGCGGTGCCTGCATTCGGTCGGCGCGCCGCTGGCGGCCGGCCAGGCCGACGTGCCGTGGCCGTGCGACAGCACCAAATACATCGCGCACTTCCCCGAAGCACGCACCATCTGGAGCTACGGCTCCGGCTACGGCGGCAACGCCCTGCTCGGCAAGAAGTGCTTCGCGCTGCGCATCGCGTCGGTGATCGGGCGCGACGAGGGCTGGCTGGCCGAACACATGCTCATCCTCAAACTCACCTCGCCGCAGGGCCGCACGCACTATGTGGCCGCGGCGTTCCCGTCCTCCTGCGGCAAGACCAACCTGGCGATGCTGGAGCCCGCGCTGCCCGGCTGGCAGGCCGAGACCATCGGCGACGACATCGCCTGGCTGCGTTTCGGCGCCGACGGCCGGTTGTACGCGGTCAACCCGGAGGCCGGGTTCTTCGGTGTCGCGCCCGGCACCGGCGCACGCACCAATCCCAACGCGATCGCCACCATCGACCGCGGCAACTCCATCTTCACCAACACCGCGCTCACCGATCAGGGCGACGTGTGGTGGGAGGGCCTGACGAAACAACCGCCCGCGCACCTCACCGACTGGCGCGGCGACGACTGGACCCCGGACTCCGGAACCCCTGCCGCGCATCCGAATTCGCGCTACTGCACGCCGATCGAGCAGTGCCCGTCGGTGGCGCCGGCTGGGCGGCAACAGCCTGCAGTCCGTCCGCCTGGTCGCGCTAGCCCGCCGAGCCGGACTCCGGCTGACCGTGGCCGATGTCCTGACCCACGGCAG
>NZ_JBSFNS010000404.1:0-1091 GCF_053587275.1 Amycolatopsis sp. NPDC003676 | reverse complement strand
ACCCAGGTGCCCCGCTCGGTGGTTGTGGCCAGCAGCCCGCTCGCCGCGTACAGCAGCCCTGCTGTTCCTGATGCCGATCCTGCTGGTGTCGCGGGGCTACTCGCTCACCGATTCGCTGGCCTTCACCATGATCATGAACATCGGCAGCCTGTTCGGTGCCTGCGCCGCCTGCTATCTCGCGGGACGCGCGCCCCGCCGGGTGACCGTCATGGCGGCGGCCGTGCTCGGCTGCGTCTCGGCGATCGCCTTCGCCCTGTTCGCGAACTCGACGCTGCTCCTGCTGACCCTGGGCATGATCTTCCAGTTCTTCACGATGCTGCTCAACACCATGCTCTCGGTGTGGTCGCCGGAGCTGTTCCCGACCTCGGTCCGCGCGATGGGCGCCTCGGTGGTCAACGGGATCGGCAATGTCGCGGGCGCCGTGATGCCCTTTCCCGCCCTGTTCTTCTTCGACATCGCCGGTGTCCCCGGTGTTTTCGCGATGATCGCCGCGATGTACGCCCTGCTGGTGATCGCCGCCCGCTTCGGCCCCGAAACCTTCGGAAAGCCCCTGGAGGTCGTCAGCGGGGAAACCGCTGCGGCCCCCGCCTAGTCCCCGACCGTTCGAGCAGAGGAGCCCGATCATGGACGAACTGAAGATCTCCGCCACCGCGCACGGACTGAACTATCTGCCGGAGTATGTCGCCGCCGATACCGGTCTGTTCGCCGCGCACGACCTGGCCGTGACCGCCACCGCCAAGGATCCCTGGACCGGCGTCCTCGACGACCTGGACAGCGGCGCCGCCGACATCGCCCTCGGCGGCCTGTGGGTTCCCGGAATGTACTGGGGCACACCACGGGAACTGACCGTCTTCGCTCAGCTGAACCACCAGTTCCCCAAGGCGCTGGTGGTCCGCGAATCCCACGCCGGATTCGGCTGGGCGGACCTGGTGGGCCGGACCGTGCTGGCGCCGGGCATCGGTGGCAGCGCGCCGTACGCCTTCACCGCGGGGCTCATCCGCGAGGCCGGCGTCGATCCGGCCGACATCGAATTCCTGCGCGATCTGTCGACGCCGATGTTCGTCGAACTGTTCGAGGCGGGTCTGGGTGAC
>NZ_JBSFNS010000403.1:0-1091 GCF_053587275.1 Amycolatopsis sp. NPDC003676 | reverse complement strand
CGTCCAGATGCCGGAGCATACCGAAACCGATGCCCTTGTCCGGCACCGCGAGCAACTGCTCCTTGACCGCCTTCACCAGCGCCGCCGTCGCCGCACCACCACGCCACGCGGCCTCGGTATCGATCCCGTCCAGATCGAGCGCGACCGGATACATGGTGGTGAACCAGCCGACCGTCCGGGTCAGATCAGCACCCTCGACCGCCGATTCCTCGCGGCCATGACCCTCCAACCGCAGACGCGTCGCCGCCGCCGTCACCCCGCGACGAGCGCGCCACGTCCGCACCGCCAGCGCCAGCGCGGCGAGCAACCCGTCCTCGGCGCCCGTGCGATACAACGCCGGCAGGTCGGTCAGCACCGCCTCGCTGACCTCGGCGGGCACCGTGACACTGAAAGTCCGCACGGTCGAGGCCGTATCGACCGAACTGTCGAGCGGACGCTCGCCCAGCAACGGGTCGGGAACCGCGAGAATCCGCCGCCAGTAATCCAGCTCGCCCCGACGCCGCGGCGCCGCCTCGACCACGCCGTGCGCCCACCGGCGGAACGACGTACCGACCGCGGGCAACTCGACCCGCTGCCCGGCCGCATGCTGCGCCCACGCGGTCACCAAGTCCGACAACAGGATTCGCCAGGACACGCCATCGATCACGGCATGATTGGCCACCACCACCAGACCGTCCGGGCCGTCCGCACGGCACAGCCACACGAACGCCACCATCCGGGACGCCAGCGGATCCAGCGATGCCAGAGCCGCATCCAGCGCCGCGCTCGCGATCTCGGCCAGCTCGTCCTCGGACCGGCCCGCGGGCACATCGACCCGGGTGAGCAGCTGGTGCGCCTCCACCGCCCCCGCGGGCAGCGCGTTCAGCTCCCAGCGGCCATCCACCTGCCGCACACAGGCCCGGAGCATGTCGTGATGATTCAGCACCGCCGTGAGCGTGTCCAGCACACCGATCCGGTCGATACCGGACGGCAGCGCCAACACCATCTGCTGGCTGAACCGCCCGAACACCCGGCCACCCGCCACCGACGCCGCGAGCCGGGTCGTCGAGGATTTCGAGCAGTTCCAGGACGTGTTTGAGCATGTGGTTCCT
>NZ_JBSFNS010000402.1:0-1093 GCF_053587275.1 Amycolatopsis sp. NPDC003676 | reverse complement strand
GCCCACGCTGTGCGCCCGCCTCGAATCCGCCTGCTGGGCAGGCGGCGCGTCCCTGCACAGCACCGGCGTCAGCCCGGGCTTCGTGACCGAGCTGATGCCGATCACGATCGGCGCGGTCCAGCGGCGGATCGACACCGTGACGATCGACGAGTACACCGATCTCACCCGCAGCGCCCCGGCCGCGCCGGGACCGGGGATCGCCGCCTTCGGCGCGACCTGCCCAACGCACATGGATCCGCGGGCGCTGATCCGCTTCCAGCGGAGCTTCGGCCCGTCACTGCGCTTGGTCGCCGACGGCCTCGGACTCGCGATCGACACCATCGAAGTCGGTGGTGACTACGCCGTCTCGACGCACCCGGCGGGGTGCGGGCGCGACCGGATACCGGCCGGAACCGTCGGCGCGTACCGCTTGTCGCTGGTCGGCAGTCACTCCACTGTCCCTCGAATCGCTTACCGGGCGACGTGATATCGCGTGCCGGACCTGGATCCCGCGTGGCCGCTCGAGCACAACGGCTGGCGGGCCACCATCGTCGGCGATGCCGCGCCCGTCGAGATCATCGTGCGGACACCGGCCGCGTCCGGGTTGTCCGGGGGACTCGCCCCGGCCAACACCGCGCATCGCGCGGCGCGCACGATCCCGCTCCTGTGCGCGGCTCCTCCCGGCATCCGGACCAGCCTCGACCTGCCGCCGTCGGCGATGACCACCGTGTGAGTTCCGCCGTCAGCGCGACGCGATGCCCATCGAGTCCGCGCGTGCGACGATGCGACCGGCGTGGCTCAGGATGGGCGCGTCGACCATCCGTCCGTCGACCGCGAAGACTCCCCGCGCATTCCGCGCCAGCGCGAGCACGCGCCGCGCCCACTCGACATCACGCGGGTCGGGGCGGTAAGCGTCGGCGATGACCGGAACCTGCGTGGGGTGCAGGGCGACCTTGATGTCGAACCCGGACGCGACGGCGTCCTCGGCTTCGGCGGCGAGCCCGTCGAGATCGAGGATGTCGAGGAAGACACCGTCGACGGCGAGCTTGCCCTGGGCCTTCGCCGCGATCAGCGTCGTCGAGCGTAACTGCCGGGCGACATCACGATAGGTGCC
>NZ_JBSFNS010000401.1:0-1093 GCF_053587275.1 Amycolatopsis sp. NPDC003676 | reverse complement strand
GTGACCGCGCGATCGAATGCGCGTGCCTGGTCCACGAGGTGAAGACCTACTCCGACGCGGGCGATTTCCCGGCCGCGCGCGAGCGCGCGATCACCGCGCGGGCGCTTGCCGCAGAGCTGGGCAACCGGTCGCTCGAGGTGATGGCGACGCACGAACTCGGGGTCACCCTGGTCTATCAGGGCGAGACGGCCGAGGGCGTGCGGCTGTGCGAGGAGGCGGTCGCGCTCGGCCGGGCGGGCGGGATCGAACTGCGGCTGGGCTGGGCGCTGTCGCGGCTGGCGCACGTGCTGTTGATGGCGGGCCGGGCCGCGGACGCCGAACCCGTCGTCGACGAGGCGATCCAGGTGCTGACCCGCGCGATCGGGCCGCTGACCAGGGCCAGGGTGCTCGTGCTCCAGGGCCTGATCAAGCAGGCCACCGGGAAGCCGGGGGAGGCCGAGGAGTCCTTCGTGGCCGCGGCGGAGGCGTTCGAGTCGATGCAGGACCCGCAGCTGACCCACGAGCGGCTCGACGCCGAGCTGGAGGCGCCGGTGCTTGCGCTGCTGCACGACCACCTCGCCGCGCTGCGCGCTCGTCGCGGCATCATCGCCGCGTCATAGCGGCATCATCGCCGGGCACGAAAAATCCTGGGACGCTGGCGAACACAACTGTTCACGCGATAGATTGCCCTATGTACCCGGTTGTCGCGCCAGCGCGCCGCGTCGTCGCCGGGGGGTCGGCGGTTCGGACCGGGACAACGAGAACGGGATGTCCGAACTGCTCCGGACATCCCGTTCTTCGTGCACGTCAGCTCAGTGGCCGGCTTCCTTCAGGCGGGTGAAGGACTCGTCGATGACCTTCTCGGCCTCGGCGCGGCCCAGCCACTCCGAACCCTGGACGAACTTGCCCGGCTCCAGGTCCTTGTAGCGCTCGAAGAAGTGCTTGATCGCCGACAGCTCGAACTCCGAGACGTCGGCCAGTTCCTGGATGTGGTCCCAGCGCGGGTCGCCCGCGGGCACCCGGGCGGCTCGGGCTGCTGGCGCTCCTGGGGGCGCTGGTGGTCGGGCTGCTGTTCCCGTCCGGCACCGGCGTCGCGATCGTGGTCGCGGTGCTG
>NZ_JBSFNS010000400.1:0-1096 GCF_053587275.1 Amycolatopsis sp. NPDC003676 | reverse complement strand
AGAGTCCCGCGCTGCGTCGAGTAAGTGACAGCGCGCCGTACGGCCTCGTACGCGGCAGCGTCGCCCGCTTCGTTGCGGCAGTCTACGACCGCCCCGAGCCGGTGAAGATCGCCCTCGACGCGCTGATCCCCTTCTTCGACACCAACCTCTGAATCGCGCACCGAATGCTCGCCTGGAGCGTGCATCCACGCGCAGGGCAGAGGTGATCGATCTCGGTCAAGCCTCGCGGCTCCTGCTGGTCAGCTCTGAAAGCTGCCGCGCCCGAACTGATTCCGCGAGGACGGTCCGCGCTGGGAGCGGTACGAACCGGTCACCCGCCGGTCGGCCGCTGCCGGGTAGTTGGTGCCCCTCTCACGTACGTCACGTTTGCGGGAGATGTTGGGGTGTCGAAACTGCCATGTCCGCCCGTGCTCGCGGCAAATTGCCCTGCACCGGTGAGGGTGTCGGCGGCGGGCGACCGGGCGTCGGCGAGGGAGCTCGCGGTGACCAGGTCGACAGCGTTGCGCACCTCGGGGCGGTTGATCCCGATCAGGGTGACCGGACCGCGCTGTTCGGTGATGACGGTGCACGTGCTCATCTCAGGCCTGCTCTCCGGTGCCGGGGCGTGGGGGTTTGTGGTCGCCGAACGGAGTTGGAAGGCGTAGCCCTCGCGGGTGTGCCGGGAGATACCGTCGAAGACGGTGCTGACCATGCCCGAGTTGGCGACACCCTGGGCCAGCAGACTCGAGTTCAGCGCCAGCTTCGCCATCATGAGCTGATTGACCGGCATCCGCGCGATCCGCTCCACCAAGGCTTCGGTGCGCGCGTCTAGTTCGTCGGCGGGCCACGACTCCACCGCCAGACCCCACTCGGCGGCCTGCTTGCCGGTCAAGCAGTCACCGGTGAACAACAGACGCTTGGCACGCTGGTCACCGAGGCGGTGCGCCCACATCCCCGCCGCCGGGATACCCCACACCCGGGTCGGTGGATAGCCGATCTTGGTGTCGTCGGCGCAGATGATCCGGTCGCTGTAGAGGGCGATATCCGTCCCGCCCCCCACCATGATGCGCAGGCCGACGCCCGGCGGGGCATTCGAGGAAGGGAACGCGCACGACCT
>NZ_JBSFNS010000399.1:0-1096 GCF_053587275.1 Amycolatopsis sp. NPDC003676 | reverse complement strand
CGCCGGAGCGGGGGCAGGTGCCGGAGCCGGGGCGGGAGCCGCCGCGGCGGGCGCGGGAGCGGGGGCCGGAGCAGGCGCGGGAGCCGGTGCCGGGGCGGGCGCCGGAGCGGCCGCGGGCGCGCCGCTACCGATCACACCCAGCTGACCACCGACGGCGATGATGTCGTCTTCCTGCGCCGAGATCTCCAGCAGCGTGCCGGCGACCGGGGACGGGATCTCGGTGTCGACCTTGTCGGTGGACACCTCGAGCAGCGGCTCGTCGACGGCGACGGTGTCACCGACGGCCTTGAGCCAGCGGGTCACGGTGCCCTCGGTGACCGACTCGCCCAGCTCGGGCATCTTCACGGGCGTACCGGAAGCGGCGGCGGGGGCGGCGGCGGGCGCGGGAGCCGGGGCCGGGGCGGGAGCCGCGGCGGCGGGGGCAGGCGCGGGGGCCGGAGCGGGGGCGGGTTCGGCAGGCGCGGCAGCAGGCGCGGGCGCGGCGGCAGCGGCTTCGCCCGCCTCGCTGATCGAGGCGGCCTTCGGTTTTCGTGGTCTCGGGACTCAGGACCAGCGACGGGTGATGCCGCGGGTGCGCCTGCCGTTCCAGCAGCCCTGATGCCAGTGCCTGCGGTCGTCCTCACCGCCGTCGGCGGCCCAGGCGACGATATGGGCGACCCCTGGCGCGATCTCGTGGTCGCAGCCGGGACACCGGTACGTCTTGACCGCCCTGGCACCGGGAACGGTGCGGACGATGTAGGTCTCCTCGCCCGGCCCGTCCTCGGTGCGCCCGTAGACGTCACCGATCGGCGCCGGCTCGCTACGTCGCCCTGAGCGTGGTTTACGTCGCGGCATGGCTCCCAGCCTAGAAGAGGCGGAAAACGTTGCTCTCCGTGCCACGCAGCTCGTCGTAATCGAGCGTGAGGCAGCGGATTCCCCGGTCCTCGGCCAACGTCCGCGCCTGCGGCTTGATCTGCTGCGCCGCGAACACGCCGGCGACCGGCGCCAGCAGCGGGTCGCGATTGAGCAGTTCCAGGTACCGGGTGAGCTGTTCGACGCCGTCGATCTCGCCGCGCCGCTTGATCTCCACGGCCACCGTCGCGCCGTCGGCGTCGCG
>NZ_JBSFNS010000398.1:0-1097 GCF_053587275.1 Amycolatopsis sp. NPDC003676 | reverse complement strand
GCACCCAGCCCGCCCGCCGCGGTGGTCGCGCCGCTCACGCCGGCGTTCAGCCCGCCGCCGAGCTGCGCGCCCGCCTCAGCGCCGAGACCGGCGGCGCCGTCCACCAGGCCGGTCAGAGCCGTGCCCAGCCCGGTGCCGAGCGCACCACCGGCACCGGCCGCACCGGTCAGCGCACCGTCGAGTCCGGCACCAGCCGCACCCGTCAGCGCACCGCCCACACCGGCGCCCACATCCACAGCTCCGCCCAGCCCGGCCGCGAGATCGGCGCCCGCGCCGACCGCCCCGGTCAACGCACCACCGACCCCGACATCGACCGCACCGCCCAGCCCCGTCTCGAGACCGGCACCCGCACCCAGCGCACCCTCGAGACCGGCGCCCACCGCCCCGCCCACACCGGCGGCGACATCAGCTCCGGCGCCCACCGCACCGTCGAGCCCGGCACCGACGGCACCGCTCAACGCACCGCCCGCACCGGCGGCGAGGTCAGCACCCGCGTCGAGTGCGCCGTCGAGGCCTGCACCAAGTCCGGCGTCCGCGTCGACAGCACCACCGAGACCGGCACCGACCGCACCGCCCAGCCCGGTCTCGAGACCAGCGCCCGCACCCAGCGCTCCCTCCAGGCCCGCACCTACGGCGCCGCCCACACCGGCGGCAACATCGGTTCCGGCACCCACCGCTCCACCGAGACCGGCACCGAGCGCGCCGTTCAGCGCACCGTCCGCTCCGGCAGCGAGGTCAGCGCCTGCATCGACGGCACCGCCGAGACCGGCACCAAGCGTGCCCTCGAGCGCACCGCCCGCTCCCGCACCGAGGTCAGCACCCGCATCGACGGCACCGCCGAGACCGGCACCGAGCGAGCCGTCCAGAGCACCGCCGATCCCACCGCCGACGGCGCCGTCCAGCGCACCGCCCACTCCGGCAGCCAGGTCAGCGCCTGCACCAACAGCACCGCCGAGACCGGCACCGGCACCCAGCGCACCTTCGAGGCCCGCACCGACCGAACCGTTCAGGCCGGTCGCGAGATCGGCGCCCGCACCGAGCGCTCCATCCAGACCGGCGGCAAGATCAGCGCCCGCGCCCACAGCACCGTTCACAGC
>NZ_JBSFNS010000397.1:0-1098 GCF_053587275.1 Amycolatopsis sp. NPDC003676 | reverse complement strand
CACCACAGCATGGCGAGCAGCGCGCTGTCCCCGATCGGCGTGCCCATCAGCAGCCCGCGCATCGTCTCGATCACCGGGGTCACCGGCTGGTGCTCGGCGAAGGTGTGCAACCAGGTCGGCATCGTCTCGGTTGGCACGAACGCGCTGCTCACGTACGGCAGGAACATGAAGAAGAAGGTGAAGCCGTTGGCCGCCTCGGGATTCCGGGCGAGCAGGCCCAGCGCCGCGGCGAGCCAGGACAGCGCGAAGACGAACATCGCGAGCACCCCGAGGACACCGAGCCAGCGCAGCGGATCGGTGGTCGGCCGGAAGCCGAGCGCCACCGCCACCCCGATCACGACGGCGGAGGTGAGCAGGTTGCGCAGCACGCTCTCGGCGACATGGCCGGTGAGCACCGCCGACCGGGCGATGGCCATGGTGCGGAACCGGTCGATGATGCCCTCGGCCAGATCGGTCGACAGCGCCACCGCCGTGGTGGAGGCGCCGAAACCCGCGCACAGCAGGATGATTCCGGGCACCACGTAGTCGATGTAGGGGCCGGGGCCCGCCTGCATCGCGCCGCCGAAGACGTAGACGAACATCAGCAGGATCATCACCGGCAGCGCGATGGTCATGATCATCGTGTCGGGACTGCGCACGGTGTGCCGGATATTGCGGTCCAGCATGGTGATCGAGTCCTGGGCGATGTGCACGGGGGACTGGGTGGTCATGGTCGGTCTCGTTTCGTGGGAGTTCAGGCGGCCGACGCGGCCCGGTGGGCGCGGCCGGTCAGCGCGAAGAAGACGTCGTCGAGGTCGGGGGTGTGCACGCTGAGCTGGTCGATGGCGATGTCGAGCTCGGCGAAACGGTCGAGCAGCCGCTTGATCTCGACCGCGCTGCCGTCCGAGGGCACCTGCAGGGTCAGCTGTTCGGGGTCGAGGTGGCCCGCCTGGTCGCCCACGGCGTGCGCGGCGGCCGCGAGCAGGTGCTGGTCGGCGAAGCGGAACCGGAGGTGCCCGCCGGGGACGAGCCGTTTGAGCTCCTCCGGCGTGCCGTCGGCGACGATGCGCCCGCCGTCGAGCACGGCGATCCGGTCGGCCAGCTGGTCGGCCTCCTCCA
>NZ_JBSFNS010000396.1:0-1099 GCF_053587275.1 Amycolatopsis sp. NPDC003676 | reverse complement strand
CCACGTGATGGTGTCGGCGAGCCCGGCCCGGAAGTCCGCGTACCGCGGTGACCAGCCCAGTTCCTCGCGCAGCAGGCTCGCGTCGATGGCGTAGCGCTGGTCGTGGCCTGGGCGATCGGTCACGTGGTCGAAGTCGGTGGGTTCGCGATCGAAGGCCCGCAGGATGAGCTGGACGACGCTGAGATTGTCGAGCTCGCCGTCGGCACCGATGAGGTAGGTCTGCCCGGTCCGGCCGCGATCGAGAATGTCCCAGACCGCGCGATTGTGGTCGTCGACGTGGATCCAATCGCGCACCTGGTGACCGGCGCCGTAGAGCCGGGGCCGCACGCCGTCGATCAGATTGGTGATCTGGCGCGGGATGAATTTCTCGACGTGCTGATACGGCCCGTAATTGTTGGAGCAGTTCGACAGGGTCGCGCGGACGCCGAACGAGCGGGTCCAGGCGCGGACCAGCAGATCGCTGCCCGCTTTCGTCGCCGAATACGGGCTCGACGGGTTGTAGGCGGTGGATTCGGTGAAAGCCGGGTCGTCCGGGGTGAGATCGCCGTACACCTCGTCGGTGGAGACGTGGTGGTAGCGCACGTCGTGGCGGCGCACGGCCTGGAGCAGCGAGTAGGTGCCGACGATATTGGTCTGCACGAACGGCCACGGCTCGGCCAGCGAGTTGTCGTTGTGCGATTCGGCCGCGAAATGCACGACCGCGTCGACGCCGCTGACCAGATTGTCGACCAGGTCCAGATCGGCGATGTCGCCGTGCACGAATTCGATCCGGTCGGCGACCGAATCCAGCGACGCGCGGTTACCCGCGTAGGTGAGGGCGTCGAGGACGGTCACGTGCACATCCGGGCGCGTGGCCACGGTCTGCTGGACGAAATTCGCACCGATGAACCCGGCCCCGCCGGTTACGAGCACTCGCACCCGGCCAACGATACGTGCTCGCCGGCGCTCTTCAGGACAGGAGGTGGGCCGGAATGCGGCGAAGGAGATGTCGCCGTAGTCGACGAGGTAGGTGGACCGGCCGGTCGAGACCAGGTGGCGGGCCAGGCTCTGGTCCGGGCGCAGGTCGAAGCAGGTCGCGGGCGCGGCCAGCGGCGGCACC
>NZ_JBSFNS010000395.1:0-1101 GCF_053587275.1 Amycolatopsis sp. NPDC003676 | reverse complement strand
GCGGCACATTGGCCTCCTCGACGGTCAGCCACAGCGAGCCGGTCCACGCGCCCGCCGCGCCCATCGCCAGCGCCGCCGCGACCTGCGCGCCGTTGCCGATGCCGCCGGCGGCCAGCACCGGGGTGTCGCCGATCGCCTCGATCACCTGCGGCCACAGCACCAGCGAGGACACCTCGCCGCAGTGGCCGCCGCCCTCGGTGCCCTGGCAGACCACGAAGTCCAGCCCGGCCGCCTTGTGGTTCATCGCGTGCTTGACCGAACCGCAGAGCGCGCCGATCACCCGGCCGGAGTCCTGGATGCGCTTGACGACGTCCTCGGGCGGGGTGCCGAGCGCGTTCGCGACCAGCTTCGCCTTCGGGTGGTTCAGGATCACGTCCACCTGCGGGCCCGCGGTGGTCGCGGTCCAGCCGAGCAGCTCGTTGTGGTGCTCACCGTCGGGCAGCGCCGGCACGCCGTGGTCGGCCAGGATCTTCTGCGCGAAGTCGCGATGGCCCTGCGGAACCATCTGCGCCAGCTGCTTTTCCAGCTGTTCGGGGGTCAGGCCTTCCACGCCCTTGCCCTCGTACTTCGACGGGATCACCAGGTCGACGCCGTAGATGCCGTTGACGTGCTCGTCGAGCCAGGCCAGCTCCACTTCGAGCTGTTCGGCGGTGAAGCCGACGGCGCCGAGCACGCCGAGTCCGCCCGCGTTGCTCACCGCTGCCACGACATCGCGGCAGTGCGTGAAGGCGAAGATGGGGAACTCGATGCCGAGCTGTTCGCAGAATTCGGTACGCATACCGAACTGTAACACGTTCTATTTTGCTCGATAAGGGCCAATTTCAGGCCGCCGCGGCCTCCAGCTCGGTCAGCGAATCCTCCAGGTGATCGAGCAGTCGATGCAGGTCGGGCAGGGTGCGGCGGCAGCCGACCAAACCGAAATCGAGATTGTCGCCATTCGAGGTGAGGGTGATGTTCACGGCCTGGCCGTCCAGCGGGATGGACAGCGGATAACTCGCGTCCAGCCGCGCGCCGTTCCAATACAGCGGCTCCCGCGCGCCCGGCACATTCGAGATGACGATATTGAACGGCGGCGTCGCCATCGAGGCGAAGCCGGGCAGC
>NZ_JBSFNS010000394.1:0-1102 GCF_053587275.1 Amycolatopsis sp. NPDC003676 | reverse complement strand
CGGTGAGGGTGTCGATGACGGCGCGCATCACCGGGAGTTCGTCGTTGCGGCCGCCGATGCTGTCGTAGTCGATGCCGTCGTGGGTGCCGGTCAGGTGGAGGTAGGTCTGGGCCCACTGCTCGCCGCCCGCGACGGTGATGTCGGGCAGTTTGGCGAAGGTCAGCGCGTAGAGGTAGGCCTCGAGGGTGCCGTCGTCGTCGAGCTGGGTGGCGACGGGGATCATCCGTTCCACCACGCGGTGCACGGTGCCGCCGCGATACAGCTTCTGCATGCTGCCGGTCTTGTCGATCACCAGCACGACCCGCGCCCTGGTGCCGAACGCGCTCTTGTCGAGGAGGACCTTCGCGACCTCGCGCTTGCGCAAGTCCAGCTTCTCGCGCTTCTCGAACGACAGGGCCGCTTCGCCGGGGACGGTCCGCACCTCGGGCTGGGTCGCCACCGCGGGCTCGTCGTCGACGCTCACCCCGTGATCGGTGACCAGATCGGCGAACCCGCCGGCATACCCCTGCCCGACGGCCCGCACCTTCCACTGCTCACCCCGCCGGTACAGTTCGAGCGCGATCACCACCGACTCCCGGTCGAGCCCGTCGATCACGTACTCGTACAACGGATTCCCCGCGGCGTCGGCCACCGCGGCCACCGGTGCGACGGCACCGCCGAACGTCGTCCCTTCGGCCGCGACGGTGATCACCGCGCGAATCTGCTCGATGTCGGCGGGCACGGCCGCGAACGTCACCGCGAGCGCCGTCCCGTCGAGCCGAACACCTGGCGCCTCGGGCTGGTTGAAGAACACGAAATCGGCGTCGGAGCGCACTTTCCCGGCCCCGGTCACCAGCAGCGCCGACAGATCGGCCGGCACACCGCCCCGCACGGTCAGCACCACCTCCGGCTGCGCCAACCCCGCGTTCTGCCCCTTCACCAGCTCAGCAGCCACTGTCACTCCTCCATCGGCCGTCCTGCCCACACCCTAAGCGCCGCGACGCAGGCGGGCAGCGCGATCCCGCGACCAGATGCCGCTGTCAGCAGCGTTCGTACCGGCGCGCGAAATCTGTCGACTCGGGCGAGACCTCCCGCTCGGATCCGGGACAAGCCGCCCACCAGC
>NZ_JBSFNS010000393.1:0-1103 GCF_053587275.1 Amycolatopsis sp. NPDC003676 | reverse complement strand
GCGGTGGAACGCCTCGAAGTCGGTCTTGGCCTCCCACGGCGGGGAGATGGCGGGGGAGAACGCGTGCACGAACGGGTGCATGTCGGTGGAGGACAGGTCGTGCTTCTCGTACCAGGTGGCGGCGGGCAGCACGATGTCGGCGAACAGCGTGGTGCTGGTCATGCGGAAGTCCAGCGCCAGCAGCAGATCCAGCTTGCCCTCCGCGCCTTCCTCGCGCCATTCCAGCTCCTGCGGCCGCACGCCGGTGGCGTCGGTGGTCTGCAGGTTGGAGCCGCAGCCGAGCAGGTGCTTCTGGAAGTACTCGTTGCCCTTGCCGGAGGAGCCGAGCAGGTTGGCCCGCCACACGGTGAGCACGCGCGGGAAGTTCTCCGGGGCGTCGGGGTCTTCACAGGCGAACCGCAGGTCACCGGACTTCAGCTGGGAGACGACGTGTTCGGCGGCGGTGTTGCCTGCGGCCGCGGCCTCGTCGCTGAGGTCGAGCGGGTTGCGGTTGAACGTGGGGTAGCTCGGCATCCAGCCGAGCCTGCTGGCCAGGGCGATGTTGTCGGCGGCGGTGCGCCCGGCGAACTTGCCCTTACCCAGCGGGGAGGCGAACGCGTCGGAGGTGAACGGGTCGTAGCGCCACTGGTCGTTGGTGAGGTACCAGAACACGGTGCCCTGCATCTGGCGCGGCGGGCGCTGCCAGTCCGACGCCGAAGCCAGGGTGGCCCACCCGGTCACGGGACGGCACTTCTCCTGGCCGACGTAGTGGGCCCAGCCGCCGCCGTTCTTGCCCTGGCAGCCGGTGAGCAGCGTCAGCGTGAAGAAGGCGCGGTAGATCTGATCGGAGTGGAACCAGTGGTTGGTGCCGGCGCCCATCAGGATCATCGAGCGACCGCCGGAACGCTCGGCGTTGTCGGCGAATTCGCGGCCGATGCGCGCGGCCTGCACGGCGGGGACGCCGGTGATGGCCTCCTGCCAGGCCGGGGTGTACGGCGAGTCGGCGTCGTCGTAGCCCTTCGCCCACTCGCCCGGCAGACCGTCGCGGCCGAGGCCGTACTGGGCCAGCAGCAGGTCGAACACGGTCGTGACCCGCTTGCCCGCAACGATTTTCGTCGGGACGC
>NZ_JBSFNS010000392.1:0-1107 GCF_053587275.1 Amycolatopsis sp. NPDC003676 | reverse complement strand
GTCGGATCCGCACACGCAGCGGACGATCCTCGCCGACGCGGTTTACGGCGAACGCACTCTGCTCGAAGTGCGCCGCCGCGGGTGCCCTTCCCGCGAGGACCCCTGCATGTCTCCTGAAAACACCCTGACCCGTCGCGGCCTGTTCGCACTCGGCGGGGTCACCGCCGCCGCTGCCCTGGCGCTGCACAACGCTCGCCCCGCCCTGGCCGGACCCGGTGCCGACGCCGATGTCATCGTCATCGGCGCAGGCCTGGCCGGGCTGGTCGCCACCGCGGAACTGGTCGCCGCCGGGCGGCGCGTGCTGCTGCTCGACCAGGAACCGGAGGCGAGTTTCGGCGGCCAGGCGCACTGGTCGCTGGGCGGGCTGTTCCTGATCGATTCCGTCGAGCAGCGGCTGGCCGGGATCCGGGATTCCCTCGACCTGGCCCGCGGCGACTGGTTCCGCACCGCGGGCTGGGACCGCGGACCCGATGACGCACTCGGCGAGGACTATTGGGGAAAGCGGTGGGCCGAGGCCTACCTGAATTTCGCCGCCGGCGAGAAGCAGTCCTGGCTGCGCGGCCTCGGCATGAACTGGGTGCCGATCGTGGGCTGGGCCGAACGCGGCCAGGCCGACAACGGCGTCGGCAACTCCGTCCCCCGCTTCCACGTGACCCTCGGCACCGGCCCCGGGGTGGTCGAGCCGTTCGAGCGGCAGGCGCGCGCGGCCATGGGCCGACAGCTCACCGTCGGGTTCCGCCATCAGGTCGACGGCCTGGTGCTCACCGACGGCGCGGTCACCGGGGTGCGCGGCACCGTCCTGGAGCCCAGCGGCGCCGCCCGCGGCACCCCCAGCTCCCGGGTGCCGGTCGGCGAGTTCGCGTTCACCGCCGCGCAGGTGATCGTGACCGCGGGCGGTATCGGCGGCAATCACGAACTGGTGCGCCGCAATTGGCCCGCCCGGCTCGGGACGCCGCCGGCGCGAATGATCACCGGAGTCCCGGCCCACGTCGACGGCCGCATGATCGGCATCTCCGAAGCCGCGGGCGCCCGCCTGGTCAACCGGGATCGCATGTGGCACTACACGGAAGGGCTGAGCAATCACTCGCCGATCTGGACCGGTCCCGG
>NZ_JBSFNS010000391.1:0-1107 GCF_053587275.1 Amycolatopsis sp. NPDC003676 | reverse complement strand
ACGCCGGTGCCGTTGTAGTTACGGACGTAGTCCACGAGCTCGGCGCGGGTCACCTTGCCCGAGTCGATGCCCTTGAGCAGGATCGTGGTCAGGTCGTAGCCCTCGACGGAGTAGACGCCGGGCGCCTGGCCGTTGAGCGCCTTGTACTCGGTCGCGAACTTCTCCGGCGCCGGGCTGCACGGGCAGGAGAGCAGCGCGCCCTTGGACGAGCTACCGGCCTGCCGGACGAACTCGGGATCGTTGCTGCCGTCGGCGGAGACGAAGGCCGCGGTCACACCGCCGGACCGCAGCTGCTGCACGAACGGCGCGGCCTCGGCGTAGTAGCCGGCGTAGAAGATGGCGTCGGGCTTGGCGGCGGACAGCTTCGACACCGCGGCCGAGAAGTCCTTGTCACCTTCCTTGACGCTGACCGCGCAGGAGGCGTCGGCGGCCGGGCCCGCGGCGGTGATGAACGCCTGCGCCAGACCGGCACCGTAGTCGGTGTTGTCCTGCACGACGCAGATCTTCCTGTAGCCCTTCTCGCCGGTCAGGTAGTTGGCGACGGCCGGGCCCTGCGAGTTGTCGTTGCCCAGGCCGCGGAAGAAGGTCTTCCAGCCGTTCTGGGTCAGGGTCGGGTTGGTGGCCGAGGCGGTCAGCGTGGGCATGCCCGCCTCGCTGAGGATCTGGCCGGTCGCCTTGGTCTCGCCCGAGAAGGTCGGGCCGACCAGCGCCACGATGCTGGGATCACTGACGATCGTCGGGATCACCTGGCTCGCGATCTGCGGCTTGCCCTCGGTGTCGAACTGCTTGACCGAGACCTGACAGTCGGGGTTGGCCTTGTTGTGCTTGTCGAGGGCGAGCTTGACGCCGTCGATGATGTTGATGCCGAGCGCGGCGTTGCCGCCGGTCAGCGGGCCCGCCATCGCGATGGTCTGGGGCGCGCACTTGGCCTTGCCGTCGCCCGCCGGGTCGGCGGCGGTGCCCGCGTCGGTCGCCGCGACAGCCTTACCCTGGGTATCGAGCTGCACGACCGGCTGGATGGAGAGATCGGTGTTGCCGCCACCGCCGCCGTCGGACGACTTGTCGCTGCATCCGGACAACACCAACGACGCGGCAGCTCCGATTACC
>NZ_JBSFNS010000390.1:0-1108 GCF_053587275.1 Amycolatopsis sp. NPDC003676 | reverse complement strand
CGCTCGTGTTCGGCCTGGTGGTCACCGCGATCGTGGTCCGCGGCTTCCACTCGATGGCGTGGACGGCTCGCCTATCAGCAGGGCAAGGCGCTCACCGCGGCGACCGGATTCGAACTCGACGACGTCATCGACCCCGCCGACACCCGCGCCTGGATCGCCACCCTGGTCCGGCCGTAAGCCACCCGCCCAGCTCAGCCACCCCAGCTGGGCGGCGTCGACGGAACAGACTTGAAGTTGACGTCAACTTCTAATAGGTTCGCTGACAAGTCACCGCCGATCATCGGGAGCTCCCATGTCGCTGTTCGATCTCTCCGAGCGCGCCGAGAAATACCGCGCCGACCTGCTCGATTTCATGGACGCGCACGTCTACCCCGCCGAACCCGTCTACGAGGAGCAGATGCGGGAGTCCGGTGACCCGCACTTCCAGCCGCCGATCCTCGAGGAGCTCAAGGCCGAGGCCAAGCGACGCGGCCTGTGGAACCTCTTCCACCCGCACCCCGGTCGCGGCCCCGGCCTGACCAACCTCGAGTACGCGCCGCTCGCCGAGATCATGGGCCGCAGCCATCTCGCCTCGGAGGCCTGCAACTGCAACGCCCCCGACACCGGGAACATGGAGGTGCTCGAGCTGTTCGGCACCGAGGAGCACAAGCGCAAGTACCTCGAACCGCTGCTCGACGGCACCATGGCCTCCGCGTTCGCGATGACCGAACCCGGCGTGGCCAGCTCCGACGCCACCAATGTGGAACTGTCGATGGTGCGCGACGGCGACGAGTACGTGCTCAACGGCCGCAAGTGGTTCGCCACCAACGCCCTGCACCGCAACTGCAAGGTCCTGATCGTGATGGGCAAGACCGATCCGACCGCCGCGCCGCACCGGCAGCAGTCGATGATGGTCGTCCCGATCGACGCCCCCGGCGTGACCATCCTGCGCGGCCTGCCGCTGTTCGGCTACCAGGAGCGCGAGGGCCACGCCGAGATCGATTTCGCCGACGTGCGGGTGCCGGTCACCGACGTGCTCAAGGGCGAGGGCGAGGGCTTCGCGATCAGCCAGGCCCGGCTCGGGCCCGGCCGCATCCACCACTGCATGCGCAGCATCGGCATGGCCGAA
>NZ_JBSFNS010000389.1:0-1108 GCF_053587275.1 Amycolatopsis sp. NPDC003676 | reverse complement strand
GACGCCACAATCCCGTATGTCCGGTTACGATGAGTGAGCTGTGCCACTGTGACGCCCATCGCTCGAGACGATGAGAAGGATTCACTCGCATTGGCTCGGCATCCGGAACGGCCTATTCGGGAACAGGGATATGACAGACATCGGTTTCGCGCACGCCTCGGGCGTCACGGTGCACACCGTGCCCGCCGCCTTCCAGCAGACCGCCGCGTTGCGGCCCGACCAGATCGCCTTGCGGACGGTCGGCGGCACCCAGCAGATCACCTGGGCGGAGTATGCGACGCGGGTGCGGGCGCTGGCCGCCGGCCTGGCGAAACTCGGTGTGCGCCACGGTGACGCGGTCGGCATCATGCTCACCAACCGCCCCGAGTTCAACCTGATCGACACCGCGGCCCTGCACCTGGGCGCGACCCCGTTCTCGGTGTACAACACCAGCTCCCCCGAGCAGATCGCGCACGTGTTCGCCAACGCGGGCAACAAGGTCGTGATCACCGAGCAGGCGTTCCTCGACGTCATCCGGGAGGCGGGCGCCGACGTCGAGCACACCGTCCTGGTCGACGGCACCGCCGAGGGCACCCTCGGCCTGGCCCAGCTGGAATCGGATCCGGAGCCCGACTTCGACTTCGACGCCGCGTGGCAGGCCGTGCAGCCGGGCGATCTGGCCACCCTGATCTACACCTCCGGCACCACCGGCCCGTCCAAGGGCGTCGAACTCACCCAGGGCAATGTGATCGCCCAGGTCGTCGGCCTGGTCTCCGGTCCGCTGCCGGTCGGCTTCGATGACCGCGCCGTGTCGTACCTGCCCGCCGCGCACGTCGCCGATCGCATCTCCGCGCACGCGATGAGCCTGCTCACCGGCATCCAGATCACCACCGTGCCCGACCCGCGCGAGATCGCCGCCGCCCTGCCCGACGCGCGTCCCACCGTGTTCTTCGGTGTGCCCCGGGTGTGGCAGAAGATCAAGGCCGGCATCGAGAACAAGCTCGCGGTCGAGCCGAGCCCGGTGAAGAAGGCGCTGGCCAACTGGGCGATCGGCGTCGGTGTCGCGCAGGCCAAGGCGAAGCTGTCCGGTGAGGGCGGCTCGCTGCTGCTCGGCGTGCAGCACAAGGCC
>NZ_JBSFNS010000388.1:0-1108 GCF_053587275.1 Amycolatopsis sp. NPDC003676 | reverse complement strand
GCCCCCGACCGGGGCAAGGTGTTCGTCCGGGAGGCCCCCGCCACCTCCGGTACGTTCTTCGCCGCCCCCGACTCCGAACGCTGGTCGCGCGTCGGCACCCTGCCCATCGAACTGCAACCGGGCTGGCGCCTGCGCATCAACGATTTCCTGCTGACCTACTGCGTCTGAGCCAGCTCATCGGGCCGAACTGTCCCGACGCCCGTGGTGTGCACGCTGTGCGTCCACGGGCGTCGGACCGCGATTCGGCTCAGGCCTCGAGGGCGTCCAGCAGTGCCGCGCGCTGGCGAGCACCGAGGCCGCCGATGCGGCGATCCTCGGGGATCTCGGCCTGATCCATCAGCTTGGCCGCCTTCACCGGGCCGACACCCGGCAGCGCCTTGATCACGGCGGCGACCTTGGTCTTCTTGACCAGGTCGTCGCTGTCGGCCTTCTTGAGCAGATCGGCGACGGTGACCTTGCCCTCCTTCACCTTGCCGATCAGTTCCGAGCGCGCCTTGCGCACGGCAGCCGCTTTGGCCAACGCCTCGGTGCGCTGTTCGGCGGTCATCGTAGGCAGTGCCATGTCTCCTCCGCTTCCACTCGTCACTCGAACATCTGATTGACGGACCGAGTAAACAGCAACCGAACGGCAGCACCAGTCCGACACACCGCGAGGATACGCCGATGAGTTTTGCGTGCTGGGCCCGTCGTAATGGGTGAACGACCTGCAAGACGGACGAAACGGACGAAAGGATCGGCGCCATGGAGCTCTCCCTGACCCAGTTCCGCACCATCGACGGCGTCCACCAGGCGCCGGGCGGGCCGCAGGAGGACACCGTCGACGGCTTCACCCACGGCGGCTGGCCGGCCCCCACCGGCGTGCTCATCGCGAGCCACCGCGCCGACGGGGCACCGGAGTACGGCGACTTCTCCGCGGGGTGATCCACGTAACACCACGCCCAGCTGCGACGAAACACCAGCAGAAGCACAAAACGGGACCAAGGTTCAACGGCGAACCACGGAGGATCAACGAAGCTCCTCGACCCCGGGCGCGACCGGTCACCGGTCGTCACCGTCTCCCCGTGACTGTGCGATGACAGCTACACAGTTGTGCGCCAGACGTTTCCGG
>NZ_JBSFNS010000387.1:0-1110 GCF_053587275.1 Amycolatopsis sp. NPDC003676 | reverse complement strand
GACGCGGCGCAGGTAGCCCGCCGTCACGGCGGCGGCGACGAGCTTGCTGGCCCGGGGCTGGTCGACCGCCAGCGCGGCGGCCACCGTGGACACGGTCGGCTCGGTGGCGTCCTCGACGACATCGAGCACGTCGAAGGCCTGTCCGCTCGGCGCGTCCGCCGCCAGGGTGCGCCGGGTCTGGCGCCGCCGGATGGCGATCATCGCCCGTTCGATCCGCTCGACCTCGTTCACGGGCTCATGCTACCGTCGAACATGTACATGCAATAGAACATGTAGTTGCTGATAGGCATGAAAGGGTGTGCGATGACCGAGCGCAGGTTGATCGGCTACCAGGTCAAGCGCCTGGACCAGCTCATCGAGGCGAGCTTCGATCGGGCGGTCGAGAGCGTGGGGATGTCGCGGCGCGAATGGCAGACGCTGAACACGATCGCCCGGGAACCCGGCGCCGATCTGGTCGACGCGCTGCGCCCGTTCTGGGACTCCGACGGCGAGTCGATCGCGGACGTCACCGCTGCCTTGGCCACGCGTGGGTGGATCACCCGCGAGGCGGACGGCCGGTGGACCGTCACCGACGCGGGCGGGGCGGCGCACGAGTTCTCCGCGCGATCGGTGGGGGCGATCCGTCGACAGCTGGCCGAGGGTGTCACCGACGACGAATTCACCGCGCTCACAGGCACTCTCGCGCGCATGATCGCGAATCTGGAGCGGGCGGGCTGAGGTCCGCTCCTTGATCGTGGCGGCGCTCAAGGGACGGGTGTGGCCGGACCCGGGTCGACGGCATCGGCGACGCCGGGACGGTCCACCGCGGCCGAACGCACGCGGGCGGCGCGCAACAGCAGGTAGTCGCGCTCCGGCACGCTCGCCGTCTGTGTGGCGGCCAGCTGGTACTGCGCGACGGCGGCCGCGTCGTCACCCGCCATCTCGTGCAGGTGCCCGCGCACCGCGGCCAGGCGGTGGGAGCGGGCCAGCGGCTCGGCCACCGTGTCGGCGACGGCGAGTCCGGCGGCCGGGCCGTGCACCATGGCGGTCGCCACGGCCCGGTTCAAGGTGACCATCGGATTCGGGTTCGACCGCTCGATCATGGTGTAGAGCACCAGGATCCGGGCCCAG
>NZ_JBSFNS010000386.1:0-1110 GCF_053587275.1 Amycolatopsis sp. NPDC003676 | reverse complement strand
GGAAGCCGGTCTGGACGCGGCCGTTGTCCTGGTCCGGATTCGGCAGCGGGTTCGGCGGGCCCCCGAGATCGTCGCCGTCGCGCCGTCGACGTATTGCAGGTAGGCGGGCAGATACGTCATCGAGCCGAGCATCGCGAACCCGACGATGAAGCTGAGCACCGACGACACCGTGAACACCCGGCTGTTGAACAACCGCATCGGCAGCATCGGCGCCACCGCCCGCTTCTCCACCATCACGAACGCGGTCAGCAGCACGGCCGCCAGCACGAACAGCCCGATGATCTGCCACGAGGCCCACGGATATTCGTTGCCGCCGAACTCCAGACCGAGGATCAGCGCCGAGACGCCGAGCGCGACCAGCCCGATGCCGAGGTAGTCGATCACCGGCCGCGCGACCGCGCGCAGATGCGGCAGCGTGCGCGCCGCCATCGCCACCATGATGATCGCCAGCGGCACATTGACGTAGAAGCACCAGCGCCAGCTCGCGTGATCGGTGAACAGCCCGCCCAGCGTCGGGCCGATCACCGTGGTGATGCCGAACACCGCGCCGAGCGCGCCCTGATACTTGCCGCGTTCGCGCAACGGGATGGTGTCGGCGATCAGCGCCATCGAGGTCACCATCAGCCCGCCGGCACCGACGCCCTGGATACCACGGGCCAGGATGAGCACGCCCATGCCGGGCGCCATGCCCGCCAGCGCCGAGCCCGCGATGAAGATGACGCCGCTGATCTGGAACAGCAGTTTGCGGCCGAACAGGTCGCCGAGTTTGCCCGCGAGCACGGTCGCGACGGCCTCGGCGAGCAGATACGCCGTCACCACCCAGGCCATGTGCCCCGCGCTGCCGAGATCGGCGACGATCGAGGGCAGCGCCGCCGACACGATGGTCTGATCGAGCGCGGCCATGAGCATGCCGAGCACGACCGTCGTGAAAATGAGATTGATCTTGGTCTTGCTCATCGGCTCGACGGGCTCGTCTACAGCAACACCATCCGACATGGCCTCAGTATGGGCTTTCCGACCGCGCACGGTGTCTCAGTGACACGGCAGCAATCGGACCGATACGTCAGCGGACGGCGTACCCGCCCAGGCCCGGCTCGAGCGCGTCGAACG
>NZ_JBSFNS010000385.1:0-1110 GCF_053587275.1 Amycolatopsis sp. NPDC003676 | reverse complement strand
GGACTCGCCTCGGAAGGCCGCTAACGGTACGTGAGGGGAACCCTGAGGGAATCTGATTCCCTCAGGGTTCCCCTCACGTACCTTGGCCCAGCTATCCGCCGGGGACTGTCTCGCCGCCAAGAGCCGCCAGCACCTCGCCGCTGTAGTACGACGACAGCCGGTTCGAGGCGAGAAAGACGTACGACGGCGCGAGGTCGTCCGGATGCGCTGCCCGCTGCATGGGAGCCTGCAGGCCGAATTTCTCCACCTTCTCCGGCGGGAACGTCGACGGGATCAGCGGCGTCCACACCGGACCCGGCGCGACGCAGTTCACCCGGATCCCCCGGTCGGCCAGTGCCTGCGCCATCGCGTACGTCCAGGAATGGATCGCGCCCTTCGTCGCCGAGTAGTCGATGAGGGATTTGTTGCCGCGCAAGCCGTTCACCGAACCGGTGTTGATGATGACGTCGCCGTCGCCGAGATGCGGCAGCGCGGCGGCGGTCACCCGGAAGTAGCTGTGCAGGTTCACGTCGAACGTGTGCATCCACTGCTCTTCGGTCAGGTCCTCGGGACTGTCGACCGGCCACTGCGTCGCCGCGTTGTTGACCAGGATGTCCAGACCGTCCAATTCGGACAGTGTGCGCTCGACGATGTCCCGGCACTGGCTCGCCTCGGCGAGATCCCCTGGCAGCAGCAAGCATTCCCGCCCCTCCGCGCGCACGCGATCGGCGGTGTACTCGGCGTCCTCGTGCTCGTTGAGGTACGAAATCGCGATGTCCGCGCCTTCTTTCGCGAAGGCGATGGCGACCGCGCGGCCGATGCCGGAGTCGCCGCCGGTGATCAGCGCGCGCTGTCCGGCGAGCAGGCCGCGGCCCTCGTAGCCGGTCATCGAATCGCGCGGCTGCGGGTCCATTTCCGCGGTGGTGCCCGGCGGATCCTGCTGCTGCGGCGGTCGGATGCGGTCTGCCATGCGGGAGTCCTCCCCGAAAAGTCGGTTCCGTTCCTTCCGGCTACCCGCTCCGGAGCCGTTCAATCACCCGAAGGGCCGCCGGCACCGCCCCGAGCGGAGGGGAGTGGGGCTCTTACTAATAAATAAACTCATAAAACAAAAAAAAAAAAAAAAAAAATAGT
>NZ_JBSFNS010000384.1:0-1118 GCF_053587275.1 Amycolatopsis sp. NPDC003676 | reverse complement strand
CCAGCGCGCCACGCGACAATTCCGGCCACAGGAACCAGAACCGGTCCTGTCCCGGCGTGCCGAACAGATACAGGATCACCCGCGGGTTGATGGTGATCCGGCCGAAATCCAGTGCGACCGTGGTGGTTCGCTTGTTCTCGATGCCGCGCAGGTCGTCGACCGAGGAGCTGAGCTCGGTGAGCTGTTCCTCGGTGCGCAGCGGGGTGATCTCGCTGATCGCGCCGACCATCGTCGTCTTGCCCACGCCGAATCCACCGGCCACCAGGACCTTCACGGCCAGCTCGGCCGACATCGCCGGGGAGCTGTAGCCGTCAGAGATTGCGTATGCCATCGAGTACCGCCTGCAGGAGTTCGGGGTCGGGGCCGGTATCGGCCCGTGGAGGGGATCGGAAGATCACATAGCCCGCCGAGATCAGATCGCTGACCAGCACCTTGACGGTGACCAGCAACAACCCCAGGTGCGCGGCGATTTCGACGATGGAGAGCGGACGGTGCCTGCACAGGCGGAAGATCTCGGCGTACTCGCGGTCGAGCTGGGCGACGTCGGCGTCGTAGCCGACCGAGATCACCAGGGTCAGGATGTCGAGATCCTGGAGTTCCTTGCCCGCCCGGCCGCGGGTGAGCGCGAACGGCCGGACCAGGGGTCCCGGATCGTCGTCCTCGTAGCCCCACGCGTCCTCCGGTCCCCCGCTCACGACAGATGCGACGCTCGCGTCGTCGAACTCCGCGGTGACGCCGAGAGATGGTCGCGCACCTGTCCGACGATCACGTTCATCTCGTAGGCGACCAACCCCAGATCGGCGTCCGCGTCGGCCAGCAACGCCAGGCAGGCGCCCTGACCGGCCTCGGTCACCAGCAGATAGCCGAGCTCGAGCTCGATCACCGTCTGGTGCAGCGCGCCCTTGCCGAAGCGGGTGCCGACGCCGCGGGCCAGGCTGTGCAGCGCCGACGCCATCGCCGCCAGGTGTTCGATGTCCTCGCGCTCGATCCCGACCGAACCGGCCAGTGCCAGGCCGTCGGCGGAGAGCACCACCGCGGACTCGGCGCCGGACGTGTTCTTCACCAGGGTGGTGAGCAGCCAGTCCAGGGTTCCCGCGGGGGGCTGGCGAACCATCATG
>NZ_JBSFNS010000383.1:0-1123 GCF_053587275.1 Amycolatopsis sp. NPDC003676 | reverse complement strand
CACGGTCGGCCGAGCCGCGCGAGGTCAGCAACTCCGGTCGCTCGTCGATGAACGAGGTGGTGACCCGGCCCGCCTGGAAGTCCGGATCGTCGAGCACCGAGAGCAGGAAGGGGATGTTGGTCGTGACGCCACGGATGCGGAACTCGGCGAGCGCGCGCCGGGCGCGGGCGGCCGCGGCGGGCAGGTCGCGACCGCGGCAGGTCAGCTTGACCAGCATCGAGTCGAAGTAGGCGCCGATCTCCGCGCCCAGGTTCGCGCCGCCGTCGAGGCGGATGCCCGCGCCGCCGGGGGTGCGGTAGGCGGTGATGCGGCCGGTGTCGGGGCGGAAGCCGTTGGCCGGGTCCTCGGTGGTGATGCGGCACTGCAGCGCGGCGCCACGGATCGACACCGTGTCCTGGCTCAGGCCCAGGTCTGCCAGGCTCTCGCCGGACGCGATGCGCAGCTGCGACTGCACCAGGTCGACGTCGGTGATCTCCTCGGTGACCGTGTGCTCGACCTGGATGCGCGGGTTCATCTCGATGAAGACGTGGTTGCCGCGCTCGTCGAGCAGGAACTCCACCGTGCCCGCGCAGGTGAAGCCGATCCGGCGGGCGAAGGCCACGGCGTCGGCGCAGATCCGTTCGCGCAGTGCGGGATCCAGGTTCGGCGCGGGCGCGAGCTCGATCACCTTCTGGTGGCGGCGCTGCAGCGAGCAGTCGCGCTCGAACAGGTGCATGACATTGCCGTGCTGGTCGGCGAGGATCTGCACCTCGATGTGGCGCGGGTTCACCACGGCCTGTTCGAGGAACACCGTCGGATCGCCGAAGGCTGCTTCGGCTTCGCGGGCGGCGGCTTCGATCGCGGACCGCAGGTGCGCTCGGTCCTCGACCCGGCGCATTCCGCGGCCGCCGCCGCCGGCGACCGCTTTGACGAACACCGGAAATCCGATGCCGGCTGCCGCGGTGAGCAGTTCGTCGACATCGGTCGACGGCGCCGAGGAGGCCAGCACGGGCAGCCCGGCCGCCTTGGCCGCGGCGATGGCGCGGGCCTTGTTGCCGGTCAGCTCGAGCACCTCAGGTGCCGGACCGATGAAGGTGATGTCGGCGGCCGCGCACGCCGCGGCCAGACCGGGGTTCTCCGAGAG
>NZ_JBSFNS010000382.1:0-1125 GCF_053587275.1 Amycolatopsis sp. NPDC003676 | reverse complement strand
GGCAGCCGGCCGGTGAGGTCAGCCTGAGCAAGGATCGCCCGGTCAGCCTGCAGAAGGGGCAGCGCGTCACGCTCCGCAAGGAGGGCGGCGCCGCGCTCACCTTCGTCAAGATGGGCCTCGGCTGGGACCCGGTGCGCACCCGCGGCATGTTCGGCAACCGCACCGTCGACATCGACCTCGACGCCTCGGTCTGCCTGTTCGCCGACAACAACCTCGTCGACGTCGCCTACTACGGCCAGCTGTCGTCCAAGGACGGCTCGGTGCGCCACCAGGGTGACAACCTGACCGGTGAGGGCGAGGGCGACGACGAGGTCATCAACGTCGACCTGGCCAACACCCCGCCGACCATCGAGAGCATCTTCTTCCCCGTCTCGATCTACGACGCGGAGACCCGCTCGCAGTCGTTCGGCCAGGTGCGCAACGCCTACATCCGCGTCGTCGACCGGGCCAACGGCAACGAGCTCGCCCGCTACGACCTGTCCGAGGACGCCTCCACCGAGACCGCTATGGTCTTCGGCGAGCTGTACCGCAACGGCGCCGAGTGGAAGTTCCGCGCCATCGGCCAGGGCTACGCCTCCGGCCTGGCCGGTATCGCCCGCGACTACGGCGTCAACGTCTAGTCATCGTCGCGAACAGGGGGCTCGTCTGATGGGCCCCCTGTCCGTGTGACACAGAAAGGTCCCTCCGCGTGATTACGCGCATCTTCGGTATGTCGGTCGTCATCACGGTCCTCTCGCTGGTCGTCGCCTTCCTCTACGGTGGCCCGACCGCGCTGGCACTGTGTGCGATCCTCGGTATTCTCGAGGTCTCGCTGTCGTTCGACAACGCCGTCATCAACGCCACCGTCCTGGAACGGATGAGCGAGTTCTGGCAGCGGATCTTCCTGACCGTCGGCGTCATCATCGCCGTGTTCGGCATGCGACTGGTGTTCCCGCTGGCCATCGTGTGGATCACCGCCGGGCTCGGTCCGATCGAGGCGTTCGATCTGGCCCTCAACCCGCCGCCGGACGACGCCGCCTACTTCCCCGACGGCAGCCCCAGAGCAGCAAACCGCTCCGGCGAAAGGGGGATCCTGCCGCGAAGGCGAGCGCGTCCAAGCAGATCCGAGCCTGGGGCGCGAAAGCA
>NZ_JBSFNS010000381.1:0-1127 GCF_053587275.1 Amycolatopsis sp. NPDC003676 | reverse complement strand
GGCTCAGAGACCGGCGAAAGCCTGGTCCACGAACTGCTTGTGCTGATCCGCCCACTGCTTCGCGGCGGTCTTTTCCTGCCGAGGCGAAGCCGAACTCGACGATGTCGTCGGCATGTTCGTCAATACCGTGGTGCTGCGCACCGAGGTCGACCTGGGCGCCGGCTTCGACCGGATGCTCGACCAGGTCCGCGAGACCGACCTCGACGCCTTCGCCAACCCCGACGTGCCGTTCGAGCGGCTGGTCGACCTCGTCAATCCGGAACGCTCGACCGCCCGGCACCCGCTGTTCCAGGTCATGCTGGCCTTCCAGAACACCGCCCAGGCGAGCCTGGAGCTGCCCGGCCTGACGGTCAGCGGCGTCGAGCTGCCGATCGACGTGGCCAAGTTCGACCTGAACGTGGTGCTCACCGAGAAGCCTGCCGACTCGCCTTCGGGCATCGTCGCCGAGCTGATCTACGCCACCGACCTGTTCGACGCGGCCACCGCCGCCCGCTTCGCCGACCGCTGGCTCCGTATCCTGCGGGCCGTCGTCGCGAATCCCGCTGTCCCGGTGGGTGATATCGATCTGCTCAATGCCCGCGAGCGCACGATCCTGCCCGGGACGCCACTGCCCGCCGTCGTCGCCCCCGCCGTCCTGCCCGACCTGCTCGCCACCGCCGTCACCACCAATCCGGACGGCATCGCGATCATCGACGGCCCGGCCCACCTCACCTACCGCGATCTCGACGAACACTCGAACCGCTTGGCCCGCACCCTGATCCGCGCCGGGGCGGGCCCGGAGACCCCCGTGGTGATCGCGGTGCCCCGCAGCGCCGCCTCGGTCACCGCTGTCTGGGCCGTCGCCAAGACCGGCGCCCCCTTCGTCCCCGTCGACCCCGCCTACCCCACCGACCGCATCGCCCAGATCATCACCGACTCCGGCGCCCACCTGGGCATCACCACCCGCGACGCCGCCTCGATCCGCCCCTGGCTAGAGGCTAAGGGCGCGCTCGGCCTCATGACTACCGATGACGCGGTAACCGGCGGCAACGGCGAGCGTGTAGCCGAAGCCGGGCTCCAGCGGTTCGATGGTGAACCGGGAGCGGGTCTCGTTGACCGTCTCTTCGCCGAGAGCCGGCCGCTGGGAA
>NZ_JBSFNS010000380.1:0-1128 GCF_053587275.1 Amycolatopsis sp. NPDC003676 | reverse complement strand
GCCGAATTGGTCACCTCGCGCAAGGAGGGGCGGGAGAAGCGGCATTTCCTGAACCCGATCCCGATCCGTCTCGGGAGCGGTTGCCCAGGTGCAGTCGACGGTTCACCTCGCCACGAAGACGATCCACGACCAACTGCAATCGAAAGACGCCGAGGGCTTCTATGTCCCGGACGACTGGACCTACATGCTGCGGCCGCGCTCCTACGTGGTGGTCGGGCAGCTGGGTCAGTTCCTCGCCCCGTCCGGGGGGCACCACGAGCAGAAGATCCGATCGTTCGAGCTGTACCGCCGCGACCTGACATCGCCCGAAGTCGTCACCTTCGACGAACTACTCGCCAAAGCCGAATGGATGGTGTCGACCCCGTTCGCGGGCTAGTCGCGAACCTGCCCTGGCTGGGGCATGCCGCCCCTGCGTGTCGCGTGTAACGGTCACTACGCCGGCACTGATCAAACCCCGGACAGTTCTACGACTATTGGTGCTGGTGATGCGGGGTGACGATGACGGCCGACTGGCAGTTCGATGTGCCGACGACGGGGCGGAAGTACCTACCGCCGGACGCTCGATACATGGAGGCGCTGACCAGTCAGGGCTACGGGTTCGAAGCCGCGGTCGCGGATCTGGTGGACAACTCGATCGACGCGGGCGCCAGAGATGTCGTGATCCACTTCCTTCGGGACGGGGACGACCTGCTGAGCCTGCTCATCATCGACGACGGCTGTGGCATGACCGAGGACGAGCTCGACGTCGCGATGACCGTCGGTGGCCGACGTGATTACGCCGAGAACGCGCTCGGTATGTTCGGCACCGGTCTCAAATCCGCGTCGCTGAGCCAGGCTTCGGCGGTCACGGTGGTCAGTCGGACCAAGAAGACCCGACCGGCGGGTCTGCAGTGGGCGATGGAGCGGGCGCGGGACGGATTCCAATGCGACATCGTCGATCCGCACTACGCCCAGACACTGATCGACAGGTACCACCGGTGCCCGATCGAGTGGCACGGCACTGTCGTGCGATGGGACGGCGTGAAGGACTTTCCGCGCAACGTCGGTAGCGCCCAGACCGGCCGCTATCTCGATCGGATGATCAACCGACTCGGTGCCCATCTCGGGTTGCAGCTGCATCGTTTCCTC
>NZ_JBSFNS010000379.1:0-1128 GCF_053587275.1 Amycolatopsis sp. NPDC003676 | reverse complement strand
AGCGCGACCACGGTGGTGAACGCCCGCGAGCGACGCCGGGTGACCTGATCGACGGCGACGACCAGCGCCGGCGCGACCCACACCCAGTGGTGCGACCACGAGACCGGCGACACCAGCAGCACGGCGGCCGCGTTGACCAGCAGCGCCGAGACGTCCTTGCCCGCGCCGATCAGCCGGTACATCCAGATCGCGGCCAGCGCGACCGTGACGGCCGACAGCGCGATCCACAGCCCGGTGGCGACCGACTCGTCCATCCCGAGGCGGAACAGCGTGCCCTTGATCGACTGATTGCCCGCGAAGTACGGGGTGCCGATGCGGCCCGTATCGGTGACGGTGTCGAACCAGTACTCCACCGAATCGGCCGGGAACAGCAGGAAACCGAGCCCGACCGCGCCGACGGCCGACACGACCAGGGTGATCGCGGCCTTCCAGTCCCGCTTCAGCAGGAAGTAGAGCAGGTAGGCCGCGGGGATGAGCTTGATCGAGACCGCGATGCCGATCAGCATGCCGCGCGGCCAGAACGGTTTGCGCACCAGGATGTCGAGGGCGATCGCGGCCATCAGGATCAGGTTGATCTGGCCGAAGTTGAAGGTCTGGCGGACCGGTTCGAGGAATTGGGCCAGGCCGAGACCGGCGATCACCACGGTCAGCACCGCGATCCGGTCGAGCTCGGGACGCACCCGGACCAGGACCAGCCACAGCGCGATCCCCAGGCTCAGCAGCGAGGTCACCAGCACGACGACCTCGGCGACCGGGATCGGCATCAGCGCCAGCGGCACGAAGAACGCCGCGGCCAGCGGGGGATAGGTGAACGGCAGACCCAGCCCGTAGACCGGCGGCATCGGCCCGTACAGATCGCCGCCGTCGAGCCAGACGCGGGCGCCGTTGCGGTAGACCCGCAGGTCGATGTAGCCGTGCCACCAGTGCGCGAGCAGCGCGATCGCGGCCGAGACGACGAACAATCCGATCGCGGCGGCCAGCCAGCGCAGCCGCCGGTCCCGGTCGGTCCGCGCGGGTGGGGGAGCCGACGGTCCGGCCGGAGTGGAACTCGGCACCGCGTCATGCGCGGGAGCAGTCGACTCGACCTGCTCGGCAACCCCCGGACTCTCGTTTGAGGTCGCCGCTGGC
>NZ_JBSFNS010000378.1:0-1131 GCF_053587275.1 Amycolatopsis sp. NPDC003676 | reverse complement strand
GTCTCCCCGGTGCTCATCGACGGCTTCCTCGCGGGGATGTACAAGGTCTTCGTGAAGTCCGGCACCGCGCGACTGCGGATCAGCCCGGTCCGTGCCTGGACGAAAGCCGAAGCGGCGCAGGTCGAAGCGGAGGCCGCGGCGCTGCTCGCCTTCCTCGAACCGGAATCCACGCCCGCCGTGGAGATCCTGGCGCCCGGCGCGGACGTCCGGCCGTGACACGCGTTTAACGCCGTGGCAACACCGGCTTCCTAGGGTCGGTGCCACGACGTTCATGGCTGCAACGGACGACGTGCTCCGCTGATCCGGGCGGGCGAACCAGCCGCATCCGCAGAAGAGGTGCGCGCATGGGTTCCCCCGCGTCCGTTGTCATCACCGACGTCACCGTCTACACCGAACAGGGCTGGGCGCCCGGCGAGGTCGTCGTCCGCGACGGTGTCGTCGTCGCCCTGGCGGCCGGTCCCGAACACGCCGGTCTGCCCCGTTTCGACGGCGGTTCCGGCTATCTGCTGCCCGGCTTCGTCAACACCCACACCCACCTGCAACAAGCCGTGCTGCGCGGTGCCGGCGAGGGTCTGCCGCTGCTCGAATGGTTGCGCTGCGTCGGTGAGTTCACGGTCGCGGCTACGCCGGAGCAGACCTATCTCTCGGCGCTGGCCGGTGGTCTGGAACTGCTGCGCAGCGGGGTCACCACGGTGGTCGAGCACCTGTGGCCGAACCCGTCGGACGCGGTCCACCAGGCGATGATCCGGGCGCTCGACGAGCTCGGTATCCGGGTCGTGCTCGGTCGCGGCATCGCCGATCGCGCCGATATCACCCGCAAGTGGGCTCGACCACTCCGATCACCGGCGACCGGATGACCGAACCGGCAGGCCCGCTCGCGGCCCGCCACGCCCCGACCGGCCTGCGCGAGCGCAAGAAGCGCCAGACCAGGGCCGCGATCGTCGAGATCGGGCTGAGCCTGTGCGACGCGCAGGGATTCGACGCAACGACGGTCGAGCAGATCGCCGCGGGCGCCGACGTCTCCCCGCGCACGGTCAACCGGTACTTCCCGATGAAGGAAGACATCGTGCTCGCCCCGATCGACGATTTCGGGCTCACCGTGGCCGAGGCGCTGGGCGAGCAGCCGCGCAC
>NZ_JBSFNS010000377.1:0-1135 GCF_053587275.1 Amycolatopsis sp. NPDC003676 | reverse complement strand
AGGCGCCGCGAGGCCTCGCCGGTGCCGAACTCGACTCGGCCATCACCGAATTCGCGCGCACCGCCAACGACGCGATCGACCCGCGCGCCGGCGAACTGGTGCGCGCGGTGTGGTTCCCCGCCGACGCCGAAGGTGTCCTGCTGCTGGCGATCCATCACCTCGCCGTCGATGTCGTGTCCTGGCACATCATGATCGACGGTCTGGCCGCCGCCTGGCAGCAGGTCCAGGCCGGCGTGACACCGAAGATGCTGCCCGAGTTCACCTCCTACCGGCAGTGGTCCGAAACCCTGTGGCAGCGCGCCACCGAACCGGAAGTGCTGGCCCAGCGCGACTATTGGGCCGCCCAGGTGAGCGCGCCCGACGCCGCGCTCGGCGCTCGGCTGCCCGCCCCGGCCACCGACACCTGGTCCACCCTGCGCGTCAGCACGGTCGCGACACCGGTCCCCCTGACCGAACGCCTGCTGGCCCATGTCGGCAAGGACGAGGGTGTGCGCGAACTGCTGCTCACCGCCCTCACCATGACCATGGCCTCGGTCCACGCCGACAACGGAAACGACCCAGCCGCAGGCGCGTTGATCGCGCTGGAGGGCCACGGCCGTGCCGACGCCGAGCTCGGCACCGACACCGCCAACACCCTCGGCTGGTTCACCAGCGTCTTCCCCGTCCGCCTCGGCGTCGGCGACGACGCGGTGGATGTCGCTCGCGCGCAAGCGGATCCGGCCGCCGCCCGCACCCTGCTGGACGGCGTCACGACCCACCTGCGCGAAATCCCCAACCAGGGCCTCGATTACGGCCTGCTCCGCTACGTCGACCGGGTCCCCGAGCTCCACGCGGCGGCCGAACCCCAGGTCGAGTTCAACTACCTGGGCCGCATCGACCTGTCCGGCACCGAGGGCAATCCCTGGTCCCTGCTGGTCGGCGCGCACGACACGGCCCTGCCGCTCGACCCCGAGCCCGATCTGCCGCTGCGCTACGCGGTCGACGTCATCGCCGGCATCGGCACCACCCCCGACGGCCCGGCCCTGACCACCAACTTCCGCCTGCCAGCCGGACGAGACCACGCGGTGCAGCGTGCGCACCACCAGAACCGCGCCGTCCGCGCCTGGCGTGATCATCAGCAGGCGATCGACCTCCC
>NZ_JBSFNS010000376.1:0-1139 GCF_053587275.1 Amycolatopsis sp. NPDC003676 | reverse complement strand
AGATCTGGGCGCTGGGCCACCAGCTTCCGATCTTCCAGTCGACCGGTGCCTTCGCCGTCCGCAAGACCCTCGGCACCCGGCCAGCGCGGCCTGGATGTCGGCCACCACTTCCTGCGCGTCGAACGGGTCGGTGATCAGCGAGCGGGTGGTGACGGCGAGATCCTGGCCGACCAGGTCGGCCTGCATGCCCATCCGGTGATACGCCGAGAGCGCGTTCGGACTCGCGTAGACGACGATGCCCTCGGTGTCGAGCCGGATGAAGCCGTCGCCGGCGCGCGGGCTGGAGTGCGTCGCCGCACGGTCCTCCGGGGTGGGGAAACTGCCGTCGGCGATCATCTGGCACAGGTCGTCGGCGCAGGAGACGTACGCCGTCTCCAGCGTGCTGCGGACCCGGGACCGCTGCAGATCGGAGTCGCGGCTCAGCACCGCGATCACGTCCTCGCCGCAGCGCACCGGGATCGCCTCCCGGATCGCGTGCACCGGGCTGGGGTGATAGACCGCGCTGACCTCGACCTCGCTGTCGGTCCGCGCCGTCTCGCCGGTCAGCAGGGCGTCGAAGACCTGCGGGAAGTCGGTGCGGGAGGCCGTGGTGCTGACCTTGTCGTCCAGGTGCACCGTCGGTGCCGTCGTCGGGCGGATCTGGGCGACGCACACGACGTCGGCGCCCTCGGCGACCGGCCCGGCGCCGACCCACAGCAGCAGGTCCGAGAACGAGAGGTCGGCGAGCAACTGCCAGTCACCCACCACCCGCTGCAGATGATCGACGGCGATGCCGGGTAGGTCGGTGTGTTCGGCCAGTAACTCGCTCAGAGTTGCCACGGTGGATCTACGCTTCGCTTCCGGGTGCGGGTCAGGCGATGGTGGCGATCAGGTCGCCCGCCTGGAGGACCTGTCCGGGCGCCACATCGATCGAGGTGACGTCACCTTCGACCTCGGTGAGCACCGGGATCTCCATCTTCATGGACTCGAGCAGCACCAGGGTCTGATCGACCCGCACATGCTCGCCCACCGCGACCTCGACAGCGAGCACGGTCGAGACCATCTCCGCGCGCACTTCTTCAGGCATGGCACCCCGTTCACTAGTCGTGGGGGGCCCCCCCCTTTGCCATGTCGTTTTACCCCCATCCAAAAGCCCACAC
>NZ_JBSFNS010000375.1:0-1145 GCF_053587275.1 Amycolatopsis sp. NPDC003676 | reverse complement strand
CACCGACGCGATCTGCTGGCCGATCGCGTACAGCAGCGTGACCAGCCGAAACGCCTGGGCGGCCCGCCACAGGGGCGCGGTCGCCGCGTCGGCCGAGCTCAGCTCAGCTGTGTGCGTCCGCATCGCCGGGCTCCGCCTCGGTCTTGCTCTCTTCCTTGCGCAGCGTGCGCGCGATGTCGAACCGGCCCGGCTCCGGTTTGTCCGGCTCGGCGGCGAACATTCTTCGGTCGTCGCCGACGAGTTCGCCGTAGACCTCCTCCGGACTGTCGGCGAGCAGATAGCGGATCGCGGTATTGCCGACCGCGATCAACGGCACCGCCAGCAGCGCGCCCGCGATCCCGCCGACCACCAAGCCCGCGGTGATCGCCAGGACGACGGCCAGCGGATGGATGCTCACCGCCCGGCCCAGCAGCAGTGGTTGCAGCACATGCCCCTCGAGCTGCATCACCGCGATGATGATGCCGAGCACGATCAGCGCCGTGACCGGCCCTTTGGTGACCAGCGCGATGAACACCGCGACGAACCCGGCGAAGAACGCGCCGATGATCGGGATGAACGCGCTGATGAACACCAGCGAGGCCAGCGGCAGCGCCAGCGGGACGTGCAGGATCGCCAACCCGGCGCCGATGCCGATCGCGTCCACCGCGGCCACGACGACGGTGGCGCGCACGAACCCGACCAGCGTGCCGAAGCCCAGCTCACCGGCGGTGCGGACCTTCTCCCGGTGCGCGGTGGGGATGATCCGGGTGACGAAGTGCCAGATCTGGTCGCCGCCGTAGAGGAAGAAGATGAGGATGAACAGGATCAGGAACGCGCCGGTGAGGATGTGCCCGATCGCGGTGGCGGTGGTCAGCGCGCCGCTGGTCAGGCTCTCGCGGTTGTCCTGGATGGTGCGCACGATGGTGTCGCCCGCGCTGCGGATCTGCTGATCGCTCAGGTGCGGCGGGCCGTTGATCAGCCAGTCCTGCACCTTGTGCACGCTGTTGGTGACCTCGTTGGACAGCCCGGGCACACCGTCGACGAACTGCTCGACGACGAAGGTCAGGATCCCGGCGAGCAGCCCGATCGACCCGACCAGCGCGACGAACACGCCGAGCGAACGCGGGATTCCGACCCGCTGCATCCAGTCGACCAGCGGCGCGAGC
>NZ_JBSFNS010000374.1:0-1147 GCF_053587275.1 Amycolatopsis sp. NPDC003676 | reverse complement strand
CCGGGGTCCTCCGAGCGAACGACTTTTCCCGCCGACCGAGCCGATCCGCGACGACCGAAGCGCTTCCTACCGTCGAAAACATGTCGATTAAGCATGATCGCCCGCGGAATCGTGCGCGCCGGGTCGCGCACTTCCTCGCCGAGCGTGGCGATCCGCGCGTAGCCGGCGAATGCGAAGAACAGCAGACCCGCCGCCTGCAACACGCCGTACGGCCCGATCTCCGCGTCGAGAACCGTTGCCGCCGAATGATCCCCACCGATCCCCACCACGACCACCGCCGCCAGCACCGCCAGCACCAGCCCCACGATCACCCGCGTCGCCAGCGCCGACTTCTGCACGCCCACATAGTTGATCGCGGTCACCACGACCACCACCCCCACCGCCACCCCGTGCGCCTGCGCGGGCCACGCGTAACTCCCCACGGTCAACGCCATCGCCGCGCACGACGCCGTCTTCCCGACCACGAACCCCCACCCCGCCAGATATCCCCAGAACTCCCCGAGCCGCTCCCGCCCGTACACATACGTCCCACCCGACACCGGATACACCGCCGCCAGCCGCGCCGACGACATCGCATTGCAATACGCCACCACCGCCGCCACCCCCAACGCCACCAGCAACCACGACCCGGCCACCCCCGCCGCGGGCCCCAACGCCGCGAACACCCCGGCCCCCACCATCGCCCCCAGCCCGATCACCACCGAGTCCCGCACACCCAGCTCACGTCGCAACGGCAGATCGGAAGTCATGCGCTCATCGTCGAACATCCCCCGGCATCCCGCGACCGGACGCGGCCGGAGACGACAAACGCCGCCAGGTCGATGAGGGAGACCTGGCGGCGTTCGAGTCGAAGGGCCGCCGCGTGGACGGCCCGTCAGGGTGCCGACGCCCCACAAGCGCCTCTCGGCGGGTGGTCGCTCGTAGCGACAAAGGGGTGAGGCCCGGGGCTGTTCGGGCGCCGACAATGGTGTTCAACCAAGGCTCCCTTCGAGCTATTCCGCGCCTCGGATGTGATCCGCGCAACGGCTGCTTGATTGACTCGTTTTCTTGACTTATTCCAGAAAACTGGAATGGTGGATGTTGTGCACACCGAGGAGATGGACGCTTGCCGACTGTTGCGCGAGGCCGGGTTGCGGGTGACCGCGCC
>NZ_JBSFNS010000373.1:0-1153 GCF_053587275.1 Amycolatopsis sp. NPDC003676 | reverse complement strand
CTCGTCACCGGAGGAGTCCCGCACGAGACTCACGACCGCGAACGCGCCGACCGTCCCCAGACCGTAGGCCAGCAGATAGAACAGGACCGCGGCGACACCGGCGTCGTCGGCGGCGACGAGCCCGACCAGCAGGAAACCCGCGTGCGCGATCGAGGAGTACGCCAGCATCCGCTTCACATCGGTCTGGGTGATCGCCATGACCGCGCCGACGACCATCGTCGCCACCGCGACCGCGGCCAGGACCGGTCGCCAATCGTCGCGCAGCGCACCGACGGCCACCATCAGCACCCGCATGGTCGCGCCCACCGCGGCGATCTTGGTGGCCGCGGCCATGAACGCGGTGATCGGCGTCGGGGCACCCTGGTAGACATCGGGCACCCATGCCTGGAACGGGACCGCGCCGATCTTGAACAGCAGGCCGACGGCCAGCATCCCGATACCGAGCAGGGCCAGCGTCGCGTTCTCGGGCTGCTTGTCCAGCGCCGCACCGATGCCCGGCAGCGACACCGTCCCGGTCTGCCCGTACAGCAGGGCGACACCGTAGAGGAAGAACGCGGAGGAGAACGCGCCGAGCAGGAAGTACTTCAGCGCCGCCTCCTGCGAGAGCAGGCGCCTGCGCCGCGCCAGCCCGCACAGCAGATACAGCGGCAGCGACAGCACTTCCAGCGCGACGAACATCGTCAGCAGATCGTTCGACGCGGGGAACAGCAGCAGACCACCGACCGCGAGCATGGTCAGCGGGAACACCTCGGTCGTCGACACCCCCGCCCGCACGGCGGCGAGCTCGTGCGCGCTCCCCGGCACCGCGGACGCCTGCGGGGTGAACGCGTCGACGCCACGATCGAGCACGGCGGCCGCCCGGCTCCAGGTGCCCGGCCCGCTGCGGGCACGGGGCACCGCGCCACGCTCGGCGATCAGCAGCAGACCGAGCACCGCGACCGCCAGGATCGTGCCCTGCAGGAACAGTGTCACCCCGTCGACGGCGACCGCACCGGCCACGGCGGTGCCCGTCGTCCCCGCGAGCAGCACGACGGTGACCAGCGCGCCGACCACACCGGCGACGCCCGCGCGCCACAGCAGCTCCATCGAACGGCGGGCGTCGCCCTGCCCCGCGAACACGACCACCGGCGACCCCTTTCCCCATACAGGATAA
>NZ_JBSFNS010000372.1:0-1154 GCF_053587275.1 Amycolatopsis sp. NPDC003676 | reverse complement strand
ATCCCGGCGACATTCGTCCCGGTCTGCTGCTGGAACCAGCGCGGCCGCGCCAGATAGTCGCGCAGCCCGTCGGCGGCCGCGTCCACCCGGGCGACATACCCGGCATCGGCGGCGAGCGCGTCGAGCCGCTCGGCGGGAACCTCACCCAGCATCCGAACCGGATCCTGGCCGACCGCGCGCCACAGCTCCGGGTCGAGGTCGGCGAACAGATCCTGCGTCGGGCCGTGCCACGACCACCGCAGGTTCGTCGACAACTCGCCCAGCGCGGTGAGCCGCTCCGGCAGATGGGCACGGACAGTGAACCGACGAAGTGCCTTCACCCGCCAAAGAGTACCGAGTGTCGCGCCCGGATGCTGTTCGGGAGCCCGAGCGTCGTCGATCCAGCCGGTTCTACCCGGTGAACTGGGCGGCGAACTCGGGAGTGGGCGGGACCTCCGTGATGACGTCGATCAGGACGCCCGAGGGGTCGCTGACGATGAAGTGGCGCTGGCCGAAGTCCTCGGTGCGGAGCGCGAGTTCGGGGTGCAGGCCGCCGGTTTCGACCAGACGGTGCCATTCGGCGTCGACGTCGTCGACCTCGAAGTTCAGGACCAGACCCTGGACCGGCTTGCCGTAGCCCTCGGGGATGGTGGGGTGGGTGGGATCGAGCAGGGCCAGTTCGTAGGCGGGCTCGGCGTCGCGGGCGGGGCGGCGGAGGCTGACGTACCAGTCGGCCTCGAAGGTGATCTCGAAGCCGAACCAGCGCGTGTAGAAGTCGCGGGACTCCGCGATCCGGGAGGTGGCCAGAACCGGGTAGAAGCTGCTCAGTGCCATGACTTTTCCTTTCACATACCGATGGTATGTGTCGTAGGCTAGTTCACATACCACTGGTAGGTCAATGGGAGGACGGCGGATGACAGCCACGGCGCGGGCACGACAGCGCGAGGAGACGCGGCGGGTGCTGGTGACGCAGAGCAGGCGGCTGTTCGCCGCGAAAGGCTATGCCGCCGTTGGCCTGTCGGAGATCGTGTCGGCGTCGGGTGTCACCAAGGGCGCGCTCTACCACCACTTCGACAGCAAGGCCGAGCTGTTCCGCGCGGTCCTCACCCAGGTGCAGCAGGAGGTCGGCGAGCAGGTCGCCGCGGCCGCCGACGCCGAGCGCGATCCGTGGGCCC
>NZ_JBSFNS010000371.1:0-1160 GCF_053587275.1 Amycolatopsis sp. NPDC003676 | reverse complement strand
GTCGGCGTCCGGGCTGGCCAGCACGGCGTTGCGCATGGCGACCGCGAGGTAGTCGCGCCATTCGCTGATGCCCGGGGTGTCCGAATCCGGTAGCAGCGGACCGTGATACAGCCGGACGGCGGTGTCGAGGTCGCCGGATTCCAGCGCGCGCGCGACATCGACGGCGTCGCAGGACAGGGCCGTGGTGAAGCGGTAGACGCGGCTGGTGATGTCGCCGCCGGTGGCGCGGCGCAGGTAGGACATCTCCGATTTCAGGGTGCTCGCCCCGACCGCGCGATCGCCGTAGACGGCGTAGTGCAGGCGTTCGTGGCTGTAGCCGTCGTCGTCGAGGGCGAGCAGGGTGAGGATCTCGAGCTGACGCGGGCGCAGCCGGATCGGGGTGCCATCGCGCAGCAGCCGGCCGGTGCCGAGGCAGGTCAGCCGCATTCCGGCGGGCGCGGGCGTGGCGGCGTGCAGTTTCGACTCGATGGCGCTGGTCATGGTGCGCACGGTCGCCATGGCCAGCGGGTGCGAGCGCTTCCAGGTGGTCGACAGGTCGAGCACGCCGAGCAGGGTGCCGTCGGCGGCCCGGATCGGCGCGCAGTAGCAGACCCAGCCGTGCAGGGCGGCGACCAGATGTTCGGCGGAGAACACGGTGTGCGGCTGATCGGTGCGCAGCGCGAGCGAGAGGGCGTTGGTGCCCATGTGCGCCTCGTCCCAGCGCCCGCCCGGCGCGAAGTTGACCTGCTCGGCCCGTCTGCGCATGACCGGTCCGCCGTCGGTCCACAGGATGGTGCCCGAGGCGTCGGTGACCGCGGCCACGAATCCGGCCTCGGCGGCGCCGCGCAGTTGCTCGCTCAGCTCGGTGACCGGCCCCCGCAGCGGCGACTCCGCCCACCGCGGCCCGATGTCGTCGAGCTCGCTCTCCGGCGCGCAGTCGCGCCCCGGATCCACCGTCCGCAGCGACCGCAACCACGACTGCGCGACCTCTGTCCGCACCGCCGAACTCCCCGTTCCCGGCGCGGACCCGCCCGCGGGCACCCACTGCTCCCACTCTCGTTCCAGCGCAGCGCGCTGCGCCGAGAGTGTCAGTGCCTGGTATGCCAATCCGGCGTCGGCCGCGGTCAACGGAAACCTGGTCCGCGTGTGCGGCCAGGCGCTGCTGGGGGCGTGAGGGATGG
>NZ_JBSFNS010000370.1:0-1163 GCF_053587275.1 Amycolatopsis sp. NPDC003676 | reverse complement strand
TGTTCTCCCGGGCCTGACAATCCGGCTGGCTTCCGTCGGGACCGGCGGGGTGCCGGGACACGACCGGCCGGGCTCACCCCGTTCCAGTACGCCGTCATGACAGTGCTTTTCGCGCTCGCGGTGGGCTGGGCCGAGTGGCGGCTCGGCACCGCGCGCACCGCGCTGGTCTGCGTCAGCGCCCAGCTGATCGGCGTGCTCGTCGCGTCGACCCTCGTCGGGGTGCTGCAACACACCCATCTCGGCTGGGCGGATCGGCTGGCCGAGGTCCGCGACGTCGGATTCACCACCGCGGCCCTCGCTGCGATCGCCGCGGCCTCGGCGACGCTGCGCTCGCCCTGGCGGCTGCGGGTGCGCGCCGTGCTGGCGGCGCACGTGTCGATCACCTTCCTGTTCGAGTCGACCTTCGCCGACCTCACGCACCTGATCGCCGTGGCGCTGTGGTTCCCGCTGGGCGAGAAGCTGTTCAGCACCACCGAGCACGGCTTCTGGCCGCGCACCCGGCGCGAGATGCGGATGCTCGCCTTCATCGGGCTGCTGCTGATCGCCGCGGTCTCGGTGCTGGTGTACTTCTTCCCGACCGACAGCCTGCTCGGCCCGACCGGGGAGGAGCGCGGCTCGCTGTGGAGCACGATCGTGACCGTCGCGGTGATCGCGGTGATCGCCGATCAGCTGCGCAAGGGCAGGCGCTGGGCCTGGTGGATCGCGATCGGCTACGGCACCGTGCACGTGGTCCTCACCCTGGTGCTGCTCGGGGTGGCCATGGGTACCGACTACGCCACAACCGGCGCGGTGACCGTCGGCACCGCGCTGCTGTGGGCGGGCGAAGTGGCCCTGCTCTACGGCGGACGCGGCGCGTTCCGGGTGCCCAACCGGCGCAAGATCACCGGCGGCGCGCTGTCGGGGACCGAGCCCGGCGCCGCGGCGCGCGCGCTGCTGGCCCGCTTCGGCGGCAGCACCATGTCGTGGATGATCACCTGGCCGGAGAACAAGTACTGGTTCGCCGCCGACGGCGAACGCTGCGTCGCCTACCAGCGGCACGCGGGCACGGTGATCGTGCTGACCGATCCGGCACCGCGCAACGGATCGTGGAGCTGCGGGTGCCGTTCACGGTGTCGCGCGAGGAAGTCGATTCGGTCGAGTGGGGCGCGAAAGACGCCGACTGG
>NZ_JBSFNS010000369.1:0-1164 GCF_053587275.1 Amycolatopsis sp. NPDC003676 | reverse complement strand
GAGTCGAGTCGCGTCGCGTGGATTCGCGCCGGGTCGATTCCCGTCGGGTCGACTCCCGGCGCGTCGATTCCCGCCGGGTGGACTCTCGCCGGGTCAGACAGGTGATGGACATGTGTCTGGACGGTACTATGATTACGCTGGTTCGACAAGGCCCGCCGGTGACGTTCAGTGCGTGCCCGGCTCGGCGAGCAGGCGTCGCGCGGAGGCCTCGAGCAGCTCGGCCACCTCGAGGTAGGACAGCAGTCCCATGCCTGCCTGCAGCAGGGCGCCCGAGTAGAGCAGTTCGAGCATCGAGACGCGCTCGGTGTCCTTGGCGTCGACGCTGAAGATCCCGTTCGACCCGCGCAAGGTGATCGCCCGCGTCGTCGACGGTTCGGACTTCGACGAGTTCAAGCCGCTCTACGGTTCCAGCCTGGTCACCGGCTGGGCCGAGATCAACGGCTACCCGATCGGCATCCTGGCCAACGCGCGCGGCGTGCTGTTCTCCGAGGAATCGCAGAAGGCCACCCAGTTCATCCAGCTGGCGAACAAGAAGAACACGCCACTGCTGTTCCTGCACAACACCACCGGCTACATGGTCGGCAAGGACTACGAGCACGGCGGCATCATCAAGCACGGCGCGATGATGATCAACGCGGTCGCCAACTCGACGGTGCCGCATATCTCGCTGCTGGTCGGCGCGTCCTACGGCGCCGGTCACTACGGCATGTGCGGGCGCGCGTTCAACCCGCGCTTCCTGTTCGCCTGGCCGAGCGCGAAGTCGGCCGTGATGGGCGGCGCGCAGCTGGGCGGCGTGCTCACCATCGTGCAGCGCGGCGCGGCCGAGGCCAAGGGCCTGCCGTTCGACGAGGAGGCCGCCGCCGGGCTGGCCGCCATGGTCGAGGCGCAGATCGAGGCCGAGGCCATGCCGATGTTCCTGTCGGGCAGGCTCTTCGACGACGGCATCATCGACCCCCGCGACACCCGCACCGTGCTGGGGATGGCCCTGTCGGCCATTCACACAGCCCCGATCCAGGGCGCCGAGGGCTTCGGCGTCTTCCGAATGTGAGGCGCGACAGCATGGGTATCACGAACGTTCTGGTTGCCAACCGTGGTGAGATCGCGCGCCGCGTGTTCGCCACCTGCCGCCGGATGGGGATCGGCACCACCGCGGTCTACTCCGAC
>NZ_JBSFNS010000368.1:0-1168 GCF_053587275.1 Amycolatopsis sp. NPDC003676 | reverse complement strand
CCTCGATGCACGCGAGCAGAAGACGCTCCAGTTGGCGCGCCAGGTCATCGTCACCAGCGCAGCCGCCGCCCGCGTCGTCGAGAAGCGCCACGGTCGAGGGCGACGCGGTCCAGGCGGTGGCCATCGGCGGCACCCAGGGCGGCTCGAACGGCCTGCCCTACGCGGTCGGCTACGGCAACGGCCAGCCCGGCGGCTCGGCCAAGCTCGCCAAGGACGGCAACACCTTCCGCATCACCGGCGAGGGTGTCAGCGCCGACATGACCAACCCGCTGGCCGGCCCGACCACCGCGAAGTTCGACATCACCTTCGCCTGCACCACCATCGCCTGATCCGTTCGCGACCCGGTCGCATCACTTCACGAGGAGGAATCATGAAATCCAAGCTCCGCGCGGCCGCGGTCGCCTTCGGTGTCCTGTCCGTCGGCTACTACCTCTACTACGGCCTCACCTACACCCCCGACGAGTTCACCGGCGGCATGCTCGGCTGGGTCGGCCCGCAGATGGCGCTGCCGATCATCGCCCTGACCATCGTGCCGATGGTCTTCGCCTTCACCGGCGACGGCATCATGGAGGCCTTCACCGGCCGCAACAGCGGCGAGTTCCGGCACGGCGAGGTGGGCATCGGCACCATCACCGCGTTCCGCCAGACCGGGGTCTCGGTCAACGATCAGCCGCAGGTGCGAATCGAATTCCGCGTGGAAGGCGCCGACGGGAAGGTCTTCGACTCGCACGCCAAGATGATCGTGCCGCTCACCGAGCTGGCGCTGCTGCAGCCCGGCGTGGTGCTGCCGGTCCGGTATCTGCCGGGCCGCACCGACAAGGTCGAGGTGGACCGCTCCGGCGACGCGGGCGCCGCGCAGCGGGCGATGAACGAATCGCTCATCCGCAAGGGCATCACCACCCGCGGCAAGCTCGACATCGCCGAGCGCGGCCTGGCCGCCCAGGCGGTGGTCCGCAGCCTCGACGTCCCCGGCCGGATCCGGGGCGGCTACACCGAGATCATCCTGGGCCTGGTGGTCACCCGCCCGGACGGCAGCACCTTCCAGACCAGCGCCGAGAAGTTCCTGCCGCCGACGGCCATCGGCCACGTGCAGGTCGGCCAGCGCGGCACTCACCCGGTCGACCAGGTCTTCGGCGGGGCGCGGGCGGTCGTCGCCGATGAACGGCGG
>NZ_JBSFNS010000367.1:0-1170 GCF_053587275.1 Amycolatopsis sp. NPDC003676 | reverse complement strand
GGGATCGACCCCGGCCATCGCGCCGGCCAACCCGATCGAGGCGCTGCTGATGCAACTGAGCTATCTCGTCTGCTCGCTGTTCAGCCCCGGCGGTTGCGCCGTCGTCCTGTAGCTCAGACCGGCATCCGCCGGATCGCGCCCGGCGTGAGCGGCTCGTCGAGCAGACGGCCGAATCGCTCGACCCGGTCCTGCGCGTCGACGGCGTTGTCCAGCCAGCCGCCGAGCAGGCGGTAGCCCTCCACATAGGTGCTGATGTAGGCCCGCCACAGCGGCGAGGACAGGAACCGCAGCGACTGCCGCGCCCGCTCCGGCGTGGCCAGGCTCCACCGCTGCAGGAACGCCGCGACCTCGTCTTCGCCGCGATGCTGGTCGTGCAGCAGCAGCGCCGCGTCCTGACGCACGCTCAGCAGTTTCGCCGACGCGGTCGAGAAGCGCTCGGCCCGCTCACCGTCGAACCGCAGGCCGAGATCGGCGTAGATCTCCTGCGCCCACAGCCCCCAGCCCGGCCCGACGATCGACTGCAGCGCCAGGTCGGCCAGTCCCTCGGCCATCAGGCACTGCGGGGTGTTGACCAGGAACAGCGTCTGCTCGTCCTCGCCCGCGGCGACCAGCCCGGCCTCCTTGCGGCAGTGCTCGGTGTGGTGACCCGGGTAGGCCTCGTGCGCGATGAGCGCGGGCAGGTGCGCCATGTGCTGCTTGAGGTCGGAGTTGATCGCGACCTTGGAGTGGAAATTGCCCAGGTAGTAGTTGAATCCGGACCACGGCTTGTCGCCGACCACCTCGTAGGTGACGGTCTCGTGGTCGGGCAGCGGGTAGCGCTCGCGGACCCGCTCGCGCAGCGCGCTGGAGAAGGCCTCGACGCAGGTCGCGAGCTTGTCCGGCGGGATCTCGTCGCCGCGCCGGTAGGCGGCGGCCCGCTCGGCCAGCGGGCCGTCCCCGCCCAGCACCTCGTCCATCCGGCGGTGCGCCTCGCGGTAGTCGTCGGGGTCGCCGGGCGCGATGTCGACGTCGAAGTAGGCGCGGACCTCGTCGACGAACCCGATGTCCTCCCCGGCGAACTTGCGCGCCGAGCATTCCATCGCCACCAGGTGGGCGTCGAGGAATTCGGTGCGCCGCGCCGAGAGCCCGGGGTCGGCCAGGCCCGCGCGCAGGTCGTCGGCCCGGTGCACC
>NZ_JBSFNS010000366.1:0-1170 GCF_053587275.1 Amycolatopsis sp. NPDC003676 | reverse complement strand
GTATCTACGCCGCCGACGCATTGATGAAGTCCGATGCCGATGTCAGCATCGACCTCTACGAGCGCATGCCCGCGCCCTTCGGCCTGATCCGCTACGGCGTCGCGCCCGACCACCCGCGCATCAAGGGCATCATCACCGCCCTGCACAAGGTCCTCGACAAGGACCAGGTGCGCCTGCTCGGCAACATCGACTACGGCACCGACATCACCCTCGACGACCTGCGTCAGTTCTACGACGCGGTCATCTTCTCCACCGGCGCCAACGCCGACCGCGCCCTGCCGATCCCGGGCATCGACCTCGACGGCTCCTACGGTGCCGCGGACTTCGTGTCCTGGTACGACGGTCACCCCGACGTGCCGCGTTCGTGGCCGCTCGAGGCGGAGAAGGTCGCCGTGCTCGGTGTCGGCAACGTCGCCCTCGACGTGGCCCGTGTGCTGGCCAAGACCGGTGACGAACTGCTGCCGACGGAGATCCCGCCGAACGTCTACAAGGGTCTGAAGGCCAACAAGGCCGTCGAGGTCCATGTCTTCGGCCGTCGTGGTCCCGCCCAGGCCAAGTTCACCCCGCTCGAGCTGCGCGAGCTCGACCACTCGCCGACGATCGAGGTCATCGTCGACCCGGAGGACATCGACTACGACGAGGGCTCCGAGGCCGCGCGCCGTAACTCCAAGCAGGTCGACATGGTCGCCAACACTCTCGAGCAGTGGGCGATCCGCGATCAGGGCAACCGCCCGCACAAGCTGTTCCTGCACTTCTTCGAGTCCCCGGCCGAGGTCATCGGTGAGGACGGCAAGGTCGTCGGCCTCAAGACCGAGCGCACCCAGCTCGACGGCACCGGCAACGTCAAGGGCACCGGCGAGTTCAAGCAGTGGGACGTGCAGGCCATCTACCGCGCCGTCGGCTACCTGTCGCAGAACATCACCCAGCTGCCGTTCGACGACCAGGCCGGCACCGTGCCGAACGAGGCCGGTCGCGTGATCTCCGACGAGACCGCAGAGGGCGACGCCCGCTTCATGCCCGCCACCTACGTGACCGGCTGGATCAAGCGCGGCCCGGTCGGCCTCATCGGCCACACCAAGGGCGACGCCAACGAGACCATCGCCTGCCTGCTCGACGACCGGCCCGGCCTGGCTCGACCCGCCCGTCCCGAGCCCGGCGCCGTTCTCGAAT
>NZ_JBSFNS010000365.1:0-1175 GCF_053587275.1 Amycolatopsis sp. NPDC003676 | reverse complement strand
GGTCGGCGCGGACGGTCGCGTGCTCGTCGCCGCGGGTCTGGCCGCGGTTGACGATCACCACCGGTTTGCCGGATTTCGCCTCCGGCGCCGTGGCGAACGCCAGGAATTGCTCGTTCTCGTGCGGATCACCGATCGTCACGCGCACGCCGTCGCCGGCGAACGGCCGCACCAACACGCCGGCGGCGGCACTCGCCTCGGCGAAGGCGGTGGTCCGCTCGCCCAGCGGCAGCCAGACGAAGTTGGCCTCGCTCGACGGCACCTCGTAACCGGCCGCCAGCAGCGCGTCCCGCACCTGGTGGCGCTGCGTGACCAGGACATCGGTCCGGTCCAGGAGTTCGCCACGGGCCTCCAGCGAGGCGATCGCGGCCGCCTGCGCCACCCGGTTCACGCTGAACGGGATGTGCACCTTCAGCAGCGCGGTGATCACCTCGGGATCGCCGACGGCGTAGCCGACGCGCAGGCCGGCCAGGCCGTAGGCCTTCGAGAAGGTCCGCAGCACCACCACATTCGGCCGCGTGCGCCCGATCTCGACGCCGTCGGGACGGTTCTCCGGGGTCAGCCGGAGGTACTCGTAGTAGGCCTCGTCCAGCACGACGAGCACGTGCGCGGGCACCCGGTCCAGGAACCGCTCCAGCTCCGCGCGCCCGTGCGCGGTGCCGGTGGGCGCCGGATGCGGTAGAACTCGACACCGACGGGTCGCGGGCTGGCCGCGAAGGGTGTTCGAGGATGGGGAGTGGTCGGTGAGCGAGTTGCAGCAGACTCCGGCGGTACGGCGGATCGGGCTGGTCGAGGACCACGAGTCCGTCGCGATCGGGCTGGCGGCCATGCTCGGGCCCGAACCCGATCTGGACCTCGTCGCCACCGCCGACACCGTGGCCGGGCTGCTCGCCGCCGACGACGCCCTGGATCTGGTCGTGCTCGACCTGCGCCTGCCCGACGGCTCGACCCCCGAGGACAACGTCACCACGCTGCGCGAACGCGGCATCGAGGTGCTGGTGTTCACCGGCGCCGACAACGCGTTCCTGGTGCGGTCGGCGGCCAAGGCGGGCGTGCTCGGGGTGCTGCGCAAGTCCGAGAGCGCCGGCTCGGACAGCGAGTCGATCAGCGAGCCGGCCATCGTCACCTCCTGCGGGCGGACCTGCGGCGGGTCCTCGCGCAGGAACGGGAAATCCGGG
>NZ_JBSFNS010000364.1:0-1175 GCF_053587275.1 Amycolatopsis sp. NPDC003676 | reverse complement strand
ACCTCGATGGCGCCCGCCGCCCTGTCGGTGGCGCCGGTGGAGCTGCTGATGAAGCTGGTCCACGGCGAGCAGGACTTCCGGTTCCATCGCCCGATCCGGGCCGGTGACGACCTGGTGGTGCGGGCCAAACCGATCGGCTACGTGGGCAGGCCCAACGGCTCGACCGTGGTGGTCTACGCCGAAACACGCGACGCAGCAGGCGAACTCGTCAACGAACAGTGGATGACCGCCTTCTTCCGCAAGGTCGACGCCGGGCCCGGTGAAGGGGAGCCCGCTCCCGATCATCGGATCACCGACGCCGATCGGGCCGGGGAGCCGGTCGCGCGGGTCACCGCCCGCATCGACCAGGACCAGACCTTCCGCTACTCGCCCGCCTCCGGCGATCCCATGCCGATCCACCTCGACGACGAGATCGCCCGTATGACCGGGCTTCCCGGCATCATCAACCACGGCCTGTGCACCATGGCGTTCACGTCCTGGGCGGCACTGACCGAACTCGCCGAGGGGGACACCGCGCGCCTGCGCCGGCTCGCCGTGCGCTTCGCCAAGCCGGTGCTGCCGGGCCAGGACATCACCACGACCCTGTGGCGCACCGACTCCGCGCCGGGTGTCACCGCCTACGCCTTCGAGACCGAAGCCGCCGGGCAGATCGCCATCACCGACGGCCGCGTCGAATTCAACTAGGAGACAGACTCATGGGAAAACTTGACGGTCGCGTCGCCGTCGTCACCGGCGCCGGACGCGGTATCGGCCGCGAACACGCGCTGCTGTTCGCACGCGAGGGCGCGCAGGTCGTGGTCAACGATCTCGGCGGCGCCAACGACGGTTCCGGCAGCGACGCCGGTCCCGCCCAGCAGGTGGTCGACGAGATCGTCGCCGCCGGCGGCCGGGCGGTCGCCAACACCGACAACATCGCTACGTGGGACGGCGCGAAAGCCCTTGTCGACCAGGCGATCAGCGAGTACGGCTCGCTCGATGTGCTGGTCAACAACGCCGGCATCCTGCGCGACGCGTTCATCGCGGGGATGGCGGAGTCCCAGTGGGACGCCGTCATCGCCGTGCACCTCAAGGGTCACGCCGCCACCCTGCACCACGCCGCGGCGTACTGGAAGGCGCAGGCCAAGGCGGGCACTCCGGTCGCGGCCTCGGTGATCAACACCGCCTCGGCCTCGGGG
>NZ_JBSFNS010000363.1:0-1176 GCF_053587275.1 Amycolatopsis sp. NPDC003676 | reverse complement strand
GATGAACAGGTGCACGCCGACCACGGCACCCGCGTCGTCGACATCGGCGACACCGACGAAGTAGGGGTACACCGAGCGGTGCACGGTCGCGCGGACCAGGCCCTGGGTGAGCATCAGCAGCGGACGGTCGCCGCCGTTGATCGGGACCTGGAAGTCGGTGCCGATGTCGGCGCGCAGCACGCCGAGGCTCGCGCCGGCCACCTGCGTGGACACGGTGTGGCCGTGCTCGGTGTCGCGCCGGTAGCGCGCGTAGCCGAGCAGGGTGAAATTGCCGCGGGACAGCCAGCGCAGCAGCTCCGCGCATTCGGCCAGATCGGTGGCGGGGAACGGGGCCGACCCCGAGCCCGCGGTGCGGTCGAGTTGGTCGGCCAGCGAGCTCTGCACCCTGGTCATCGCCTCGGTGTCGTCGATGACCTGACGGACGTCGGCGACCACCTCGGGCAGCGTGCGTTCGATGTGGTCGAGCTGGGCCCGGCTGGTCGACGGGTGCAGCTGCAGGTGCATCCACGACTCCGGCTTGCCGGTCGCGCCGTTGCCGTCCACCTCGTGCGGCGCGGCGGTGACCAGCGCGCCGTGCTCGTCGCGGGTGACCTCGAAGATCGGGTGGATGACCTCGGTGACGCTCACCTGCATCCGGCCCAGCGCCGCGGTGATCGACTCGACCAGCAGCGGCATGTCGTCGGTGACCAGCTGCACCGCCGCGCCCATGCCCGACCCGTCGTCGGGATGGTAGACCCGCACCAGCGCCGTGCCGGCGGGGCGCTCGGCGGCCAATTCCATGTGCCGCCGGAAGATCTGGTTGATGCCGGTGACCGGGAAGTCCGCGTCACCGGCGTCGACGTGTCGGAAATACGCCCCCTCGAGTGTCGCGAGATCACCGCGCAGACTCTGCGGGATTCCCGCGGCCCAGGCCGCGCTCGACATTTCCGACGAGACCGTCATCGTTTCGCCCACTCCCATGGATTCGGTTCGCTTCGATTCCGCAACTCAGGTGACGCAAATTCGAGACTAGCCGGGGCTCCACGGACACGCGGAGGGAATTTCAGCTTGCCGCGCCGGTAACTTGGCCAACGTTCGGTGAACGCCGGGGCGGAGAAGTCGAAGAACAACTGCAGGGTGTAGCCGATCGCGCCGAGCCAGGCCGTCGTGAACGTCATCTGGTTGGCCGGGGTCGAG
>NZ_JBSFNS010000362.1:0-1178 GCF_053587275.1 Amycolatopsis sp. NPDC003676 | reverse complement strand
GGTCACGACACGGCCTCCCGCACGTCGGCCGCCTCGCGGATCTCCGCCTCGCGGGCGAGCCATTCGGTGCGACCGGCCTTGGCGCACAGGTCTATCCGGCCGTGCCGGGGTGGCCCCGCCTTGGCGCTGACGCGCACGTCCAGGCAGACCGAGCGCAGGCGGCCGCGGCCCGCGCCGAGACCGCGGTAGCCGGTGACGCGGGTGTCCAGGCGCAGCGACGGATTGGTCCAGGTGCCGCCGGCGACGACCAGGGTGGCGCCGCGGTTGCGGGCGCGGGCGGCGAGCACCCGGCAGCGGGCGGGTGGGACGGCGACGCCGTCGAGCCCGAGGACGACCAGATCGAGGCCGTCGAGCAGGACGGCGGCCACTTCGCCCGGATCGGGGCCCGGGTCGGCGATCACCGCCAGCCGGGACAGCTGCGCGCCCATCTCGGCGGCGGCCAGCAAACCCAGCCGGGGCAGCCCGACCACCGCGGCGTGGCCACCGCCGCCGGTCACCGCGGCGAGCAGACCGGACAGCAGCGAGTGCGCGCCGGTATAGGCGACCACGGCACCCTTGGGCAGTCCGCCGTCGGGCAACAGCTCGGCGAGCGGGGCGGGCACGGGCAGCAGATCACGGCGTAGTGACTGCTCACGAGGGATATGAGCGGTGGCTGACTCGCCGCGGCCCGGCACCGCGGCCATCCGCCTGCGCAGTTCGTCGAGCGTGCGCGCCCGGGCCGCCCCCTCGGGCGACAACGCATCCGAACCCATCAACACCACCTACTTCCACGATGGACCCGCGAGCGGAGAGCCGCCCAGCGCCGGAACGGCAGCACCGTTTCAGCTATCGATCGTATTCGAATATACGTTCGATCGCGACCAGGGTGACACCCACCCCCGGCCCGTGTCCACAGCGGGGCCCCTTATACCCGCGCGTCGTGATACCGGCCAGTCATCGGCATATTCGACTACCCTCGCACCCGTGACCGAACGTGCTCGTCCCCATATCGGCCCCGACTACCTCGTCGCGGGTCGTTACCGCCTGCAGTCGAAACTGGGCGGCGGTGGCATGGGTGCGGTCTGGCTCGCGACGGACCGGTTGCTGAACCGCGAAGTCGCCATCAAGCAGGTGCTCTCCACGGCCCGATTGAGCGAGGCCGAGGCCGAGCGCATCCGCAGCAGCATCGTGCACGAGGG
>NZ_JBSFNS010000361.1:0-1178 GCF_053587275.1 Amycolatopsis sp. NPDC003676 | reverse complement strand
GACTTCATCTATCAGGTCGGGCCGTTCTCGCTGGTGGTGGCGTTGCTGGCCGGTGCCGCGGGCATGCTCGCGGTGGTCAGCTCCACCTCCGCGGTCCTAGTGGGCGTGTTCATTTCGGTGACGACCGTGCCTGCGGCCGGTCTGGCCGTCGTCGCGGCCTTCGCGGGCAAGTGGCACATCGCGCTGGGCTCGCTCGCTCAGCTCAGCGTCAATCTGATGGGCATCGTGCTCGCGGGCGTCGCTGTGCTGCTCTTGTTCCAGCGCGCCGATCGCTAGCTGCGGTGGCTGGTCGGCCGGGGAAGCCCCGGCGGTGGCCACTACGGTGAGCCACCGCCGGGGTCGGCGCGACCTCGATCACGCCGCCGGCCTGCACGGGACCTCGCCTACTTGGCGGGCGGGGTGAACGGCTGGTTGATCGTGGTGAAGTACTGGATCGCCGCGCCGAGCGCGACCGGTGCGGTCACGAAGATCTGTCCGGCGACGGTGCCGAGGGCGCCGATGGCCAGTACACCGCCGATGCAGCCGACGGCGGCGGCGGGCAGGAACGGGCCGAAGAGTCCGACGATGGTGGCCGAGGCGACGGTGGCGCCGATGATGCCGCCGAGGACGCAGCCGACTGCGGCGCCGCCGAGTCCGCCGACGAGGGTGCCGATGGAGGCGCCCAGGGAGATGGTGCTGGTCATGCGCGACCAGGCGGCCTGTTCGCGGTCGTATTCGGACTTCCAGGGTGCCTTGTCCTCGAAGGGCAGGGCGACCGGCTTGTAGACGGCTTTGTCCATGCTCAGCTGGGGGGTGAGGGTGGCGGTGCGGCCGGTGATCTCGGCGGCGATCGGGAACTCGAAATCGTCGAGCTGGAAGCGCAGGGGAGTGGCGGCGACGGTGGTGCCGTCGGCGGCCTTGACCTCGAACACACCGTCCTCGACGACCAGCGAACCCGCGTCGGTGGTGATGCGCGAGGTGCTGTCGACGGTTTCGGCGGTGAAGGTGATCGGCGCCGGTGCGGCCGGTGCCGCGTGCACGGTGCCCGCGCTGACGGTGCCCACGGTGAGCAGGGCGGCAGCGGCGAGCGCGATCTTGGTGGTCTTCATGGGGTAGCTGAGTCCTTCGTCGAATGGGCCAGGTGCAGCGGAGTCGGTGCGGTGACCGGGTTTCTGACCAGCACGTTGCCGTCGGGCGCG
>NZ_JBSFNS010000360.1:0-1183 GCF_053587275.1 Amycolatopsis sp. NPDC003676 | reverse complement strand
ACGAACTGGCCCGCGACCTCGATCGGTACCGCGATCCTTCCGCATGACCCGGGTCACAGCGAGTTGACCTCTACCTCCCGGCTGCGCAGGCTGATCGGCCCGCAGCGGCTGCTGCTGGTGGAGAAGATCCTCGCCAACCGGGAGCCGCTCGACGCGACGCTGCCGGTCGACGGCACCACCGGCTACGACGCGCTCGCCGATCTCGGCGGTGTCCTGATCGATCCGGCCGGCGAGGCCGCGATGACCGAGCTGTCCCAGCACGTCGCCGGGCACGGCAGCGACCGCGCCTGGTTCGGTGAGACCGAGCACCGGATCAAGCGCGCCGTCGCGGAAACCATTCTGGCGCCGGAGATCCGGCGGCTGGTCGCCGCGATCAAACGCGACGGCAACGCGGGCAGCTTCGACACCCTCGCGGTGAGCAACGCGACCATCGAGGTGCTGGCGTTCATGCCGGTGTACCGGGTGGACTACGCGCCGCTGGCCGGGATCACCGCGGCCGTCGTCGCGGAGGTGGAGAAGCGCAACGCCGAGCTGACGGCGCCGCTGTCGGTGCTGGTGACCGCGCTGTCGGTGGGTGGGGAGGCGGCGATCCGGTTCTCCCAGGTGTGCGGCGCGATCACCGCGAAGTCGGTCGAGGACACCATGTTCTATCAGGGCGCGCGGCTGGTGTCGCTGCAGGAGGTGGGCGGCAATCCGGCGCGCTTCGGCCACACCGTCAACGACTTCCACCTGTCCAACAGCGAGCGCTCGCAGCGCTGGCCCGCCACCATGACGACCCTGTCGACCCACGACACCAAGCGCGGCGAGGACGTGCGCGCCCGGATCGGGGTGCTGTCGCAGGTCGCCGAGATCTGGTCGCAGCGGGTGCGCGGCTGGCTGGAGACGACGCCGGCACCCGACGGCGCGACGGCGCTGTTCCTGTTGCAGAACATGTTCGGGGTCTGGCCCGCCGACGGGCGGCCCGCGTCCTCGGTGCCGGGGTTGCGGGATCGGCTGCATCTGTTCGCGGAGAAGTCGATTCGCGAGGCCGGGACCAAGACGTCCTGGGAGGAACCGGACGCGGAGTTCGAATCGTCGGTGCACGGCTGGCTGGACGCGGTGATCGACGGCCCGGTCGGCACCGGCATCGGCGATCTGGCGCACGAGCTGGCCCCGCACGCCTGGTCGGACGCGGTGTCGCAGA
>NZ_JBSFNS010000359.1:0-1183 GCF_053587275.1 Amycolatopsis sp. NPDC003676 | reverse complement strand
TGCCGCGGCCGAGGGCCCGCACGACGGCGTCGGCGACCTGGCCGGGCGTGCTGGACATCGGCGCGGGATCCATGCCGGTGGTCATCCGGCCGATCACGAACCCGGACCGGACCAGCAGCAGCTGGACACCGGTGCCGTGCAGGGCGTCCCCGAGCCCCTTCGCGAAGCCGTCGAGCCCCGCCTTCGCCGAACCGTAGACGTAGTTGGCCCGGCGCACCCGCACCCCGGCGATCGAGCTGAACACGACGATCTGCCCGGCGTCCTGGGCCCGCAGCAGGGTCGCCAGCGTCGTCAGGACACTGACCTGGGCGACGTAGTCGGTGTGCACGACCGCGACCGCGTGGGCCGGATCGTGTTCGGCGCGCGCCTGATCGCCGAGGACGCCGAAGGCCACCACCGCGGTGCCGATGCCGCCGTGCTCGGCGGCGATCTTCTCCAGCAGGGGCGCGTGCGTGGCGGTGTCGTCGGCGTCGAATTCCACGGTGTGCACGGCGGTCGCGCCCGCGGCGCGCACCTGCTCGATCTCGGCGTCCAGCGCGCCGGACCGGCGGGCGGCCAGGATCACCACGCGTCCGGGCGCCAGTCGGCGCGCCACCTCGACCCCGATCTCACTGCGTCCGCCCAGGACCAGCACCGGTCCGTCGTTCTGCTGCTCTGCCATGGGATCAGTCTGTCATCCGGCGCCGGACGGGGAATTCGGGTGTCGAGGGCCGAAACCCGCGCGATCGGCGGCCCGTCGTCCGGGCTACCGTTTCCCGCATGCCGACCGCCACCACACCGCTGTCCCCCGCCGCCCTCGACTTCGTCACCGAGCGGCATCTGGCCACCCTGACGACCCTGCGCGCCGACGGCACACCGCACGTGGTCGCGGTGGGGTTCACCTGGGATGCCGAGAGCGGGATCGCCCGGGTCATCACCGACGGCGCCTCGGTGAAGGCGCGCAACGCGGCGCGCGGCGGGTACGCGGCCGTGAGTCAGGTCGAAGGGCCGCGCTGGCTCACCCTCGAAGGGCCGGCCACCGTGCTCACCGAGGCCGACGACGTGGCCGAGGCCGTGCGCCGCTACACCGCCCGCTACCGGGTGCCGCGAGAAAACCCGACGCGGGTCGTCGTCGCGATCCAGGTGCGCCGGGTGCTCTCGTCGAGCACGCTGAAGTAGGTCCGGCTACAGGACCGTCAGACCG
>NZ_JBSFNS010000358.1:0-1184 GCF_053587275.1 Amycolatopsis sp. NPDC003676 | reverse complement strand
GCATCGATGAAGTCGAACGCGTTGCGCGGGCCGCGGATTCGCAGCGCGTCGCCCACCGCCAGCTGGTCGTGCACCTCGATCGATCCGCCCTCGCCGTCGGGGATGCGGCGCACCGCGATCCGGTAGCGGCGCCGATCGGCGGGGTCACCGCACAGCGAGTACTGGCGTTGCTTGCCGGAGGGCAGCACGATGTCGAGGTGCGAGCCAGGCCGCCACGGGGGCAGCGGCGCGCCGGTCGGCGAGGTCAGGGTGAGGCTGGTGACGTCGACCGCCACCGGCTCGATTCCCGCGACGGTCACCGGAATCTCGAAGCCGGTGTGCCGCACCGGGTTCGGTCGCGAGATGAGCGATGCCGCGCGCCCGGAGACGAACAGCTGCCGATAGCCGTCGGCGACGGCGCCGATCGCGCGCAGGGCGGCGGGCGGGGTGTACCGCTCGGTCATCGCCGTCACTGCTCGGCCGCCCGCGCCGCGGGCGAATGCGCGAGATAGCGCAGCGCGCGATCCATCGGACCCAGCTGGGACGGATGGAAGCCCGGCCGCAGGTAACGCGGGATCTCGGTGAGGAACAGACCGAAATTCGGCATGATGCCCCGAGCGGTCGCCCGCACCAGCTGCACCGGCCAGGACGGGCCCTTCTTCGGCGACGGGTCCTTGGCGTAGAGGTAGGCCGAGGACAGGATGAAGGTCGCGAGCAGACTGGTACTGGCCGCCACCGCGGTGCGCGCCTTGCGCGCGTAGCCGCCGTCGACGTACATGTAGGCGTCGTAGACCACGCTGCGGTGCTCGACTTCCTCGGCGCCGTGCCAGCGGATCAGATCGAGCATGGTCGGGTCCATGCCGAGGTCTTCGAACTTGTCGTTCTCCAGCAGCCATTCGCCGATGACGGCGGTGTAGTGCTCCATCCCGGCGAACAGCGCGAGCCGCTCCTTGAGCCATTCCTCCTTCGCCCGGCCGGTCAGGCCGTGGTCGCCGAGGATGCGATCGACGAACCAGGCGAAGGTGCGGACCATCGAGTCGACGTCGAGGCCGATGGCCTGGAGGTGGTCGCGCGCGCCGGCGTGGCTGCTGGCGTGCATCGTCTCCTGGCCGACGAAGCCCTGCACCTCTTCGCGCAGCCGCTGGTCGTCGATGTAGGGCAGGGCCTCGGCGAGCGCCTGGGCCATCGCCCGTTCGCCTTCCGGC
>NZ_JBSFNS010000357.1:0-1191 GCF_053587275.1 Amycolatopsis sp. NPDC003676 | reverse complement strand
GCCACAGTCCCGGTTCGTCGGTCTCGGTGAATCCGCGCAGGCTGTAGGTCCATTCCTCCAGCGAGCGGGTGTCGGCGAGATATTCGAAGACCTCGCGCGGCGGTGCGGCGATATAGGTCTGCACGGGGCAGAAGTCGCCGTAGATCTGGTCGTGCGGATACACCGACCGGAGCATGTCCATGATGATCGGGGTCGTCGTCTCCCGATCGGAATTCTCGATGCGCAGGACGCCGGGGATCACCTCGTCGGGGATATCGCTGAGTGCGGGCAGGGCGCTGGTTGTCACGGGGTACTCCTCGAGGCGTCGATAGTCGACAGGAAGGGCAGGAAGGGCGGTATTTCGTCGGGGTCGCAGAGGATTTCGAGGAACGAGGGGCCGGTGGCGGTGAAACTGTCGCGCAGGGCGGCGGTGAGGTCACCGGGTTCGTCGACGGTGCGGGCGGGCAGCCCGGGGAACATGGCGGCGATGCCCGCTCCCAGGTGTGCGGGGTGGAATCGGTTGAAGCTGTAGCGATCCCGGTAGTAGAGCTGTTCGCGGGTGACGCACATGGCGTGCGCGTTGTTGTTGAACACCACGAAGGTGATCGGCAGGTCGTGCTCCACGGCGGTGTGCAGTTCCATGCCGTGCATGTAGAAGGAACCGTCGCCGGCGATCACGATGGTGCGGTGCGGGCCGTCGGCGGCGTCGTGCCGGGCGAAGGCGGAACCGATGCCTGCGCCGAACGCGTAGCCCATGCCGCCCATCCCGAGGGCGACGACGAACCGTCCACCCTCGGGCACCCTCAGGTAATGCACCACGCTGGCCCCGGTGTTACCAGCGTCGGCGAAAATATCGGCGCCGGTGGGCAATTCGCGCTGGATCGCTTCGACGACGGTGCGGTAGCGCAGGCCGGGTCCGGCGGCGTCGGGCACTGTCATCGGGGTCGGGTCGGCCGGGGGATCGGTGTGGGTGGGGGTGCCGTCGACGCGGGTCAGCAGGTCGCTGATGGTCGCGGCGAGGTCGGTGGTCGTGGTGTGGTGCGCGGCCGGGTAGGGCGGCAGCGCGCCGATGCTGAGGACGGTGACGTCGGCGAGTGCCGCGTCCAGGCCCGCGGCGGCGGTGACGGGCAGCCGCGTGCCGATCAGCAGGCACGCGCTCGCCGTCGCCAGCGCTTCGGCGAGTTCGGCGTGTCCCATGCTGCCCGCGACGCC
>NZ_JBSFNS010000356.1:0-1194 GCF_053587275.1 Amycolatopsis sp. NPDC003676 | reverse complement strand
GGTCTTTCAGTCCCCGATCCGGATCAGCGACCGGGCGCCCTGTCCCTGCCGCATCCGGTCGAACGCCTCGCCGACCTCCTCGAGCGAAATCCAGGACCCCGACTTCGCGGACTGTTCGGTGCCACCCCAGCTCTGAGCACCGCACCGCCGTGACCTGCGGCGACGCCCCAGCACGACGGTGCGATGCCAGCGACACGCCCGGGTACGGGTAACCTTCCCCCTCATGTGGATCATTCTCGCCATTTCCGTGGTCAGCTCCGTGATCATTGCGATCCTGTTCGCCACCGGCTTCCCGGAGCACTGAGCCGCCGCGGTAGCCGTCCTATAGCTGTCCGGCCCCGTTCGCGGGATGTGGTGAGAAGATGGCTGGGTGCCGAACAGTAGCCAGCCCAGTGCGCGGTCCGACGACGGCCGCTCGTTCGTAGTCGCCGACGCCACCGACAGCGCGCTGGTCGCCGGTTCGCTGGCCGTGGTCGTCGCGGCGCAGCGCCGTCAGCTCGTGCTCGTCGAGGAGCGGTCGGAGACGACCCCGGTTCGCCTGCGCGGCCGGTTGATCGGCGAATTGAACGACGACGGCATCGACGTCCGCGCCGGCTACGCCTTCACCGAGGGCACGGTCGAGATGGTCGACGCCGCCACGGTCCAGACACTGCACGAGACGACCGGCGCCCTGCTCGACGTCGGGGTGAACCTCACCCCGCCCGGCGGCCCGGCCCGGCTGCTGCCCAAGCGGTTCAACCGGCACACCTTCTGGTGCGGGCAGAGCGGGTCCGGCAAGACCTACGCGCTCGGCGTCGTGCTCGAGCAGGTGATCGCGCACACCGCGCTGCCCGTGGTGATCTTCGACCCCAATTCCGATTTCGTCCGGCTCGGCGAGATCGCCCCCGGTGCGACCGGCCCCACCGCCGACGCGTTGCGCGAGCGCGACATCCGGGTGCTGCGCCCGCATTCCGCGCACCCGCTGCGGGCCAGGTTCACCGCGCTGCCGCTGACCTCCAAAGCCGCGATCCTGCGGATCGATCCGATCGCCGATCGCGAGGAGAGCCGACGCCCGCGCATACCGAGCCGCGGCAGGTTCCGGGTGGTGGGCCGTGGGATCTCTGGCCGTGGTCGCTCAACGGGCTGATCCCGGAAGCAGCTGGCTGCGGCAGCGAAGGACGTACCCTCGATGCTCATTTGGCACTGCCGCAAGAC
>NZ_JBSFNS010000355.1:0-1196 GCF_053587275.1 Amycolatopsis sp. NPDC003676 | reverse complement strand
TGCATCCGCACCGGACAACCCGGCTCCCCGCCTCCGGACCGACAGGACTGGGCCAAACCCGGCGACCGGGCGGAGCTGGCCCGGCACCTCGGGTGCCCGCGAGCACCTTCTGGGACGCCGAGCCCGAACACCAGGACTACCTGATCCGCTACCCCGACGGCTACACCTGCCACTTCCCCCGCCCCGGCTGGAAGCTCCCCAAGCGCGCCACCGCCGAGCAGTAGCCCGGTCACACTCCCGCCCGACATTGTTTTCCCGCCGACGCCCGCTCGGCGGCGCTGACGCGATTTCGCTCGAATGCCCGCGACGGCTCGAGCGAATTACTCGCTGTGCGGGGTCCGCGCAGGAAAACCGCATGTCGGGTGGGTCGTGTGAAATGATCACCTGTGTCGGCGTGACCGTGGCGCCGGATCGGAAGACTCATATCGGCGGTTTCGGCCGTCGCACAAGGTGAGGGGATGCGATTCGGATGACGTATGGACAGCAGCAACCCGGGTATCCACCGGCGGGGCCGAAACTCGGTGTCGGCGACGCCATCGGTTACGGGTGGGACAAATTCAAGAACAACGCGGTCGTGTGGATCGCGATCGTGCTGATCGCGTTCGTCATCCAGGTGGCGATCAACTTCCTGTTCGGCCTGGGGAACACGACCGATACCGATGCCGACGGTGGCATCAGCATCGGATTCGGAATCTGGCAGTTCATCGGGACCGTCGTCAGCGCCATCATCGGCTATTTGATCTCGGCCGCTTTCGTGCGCGGCGCGCTGCACGAAACCGATGGGCGGAAACCGGGATTCGGTGATTTCTTCCAGTTCACCAATGTGGGCGCGATCATCCTGGCCGGCATCCTGGTCGGTCTGGCGACCGGTATCGGTTTCGTGCTGTGCATCCTGCCGGGTCTGGTGATCGCGTTCTTCACCTGGTGGACGATGCAGTTCGTGATCGACCGGAACCAGGACGCGGTGACCGCGATCAAATCGAGTTTCTCGGCGATATCCAGTAATGCCGGACCGCTGCTGCTGCTGACGCTGGCGCTGTTCGGCATCAATATCGTCGGCGCGCTGCTGTGCGGCCTCGGCCTGCTGGTGACGATTCCGCTGACGATCATCGCCTCGACCTACGCCTACCGGGTGGTGACCGGCGGTCCGGTCGTCGGCGGGGCGACGGCTGTCGCCGATCCCGGCTATCCGCAGC
>NZ_JBSFNS010000354.1:0-1197 GCF_053587275.1 Amycolatopsis sp. NPDC003676 | reverse complement strand
CATCCACCGCGTCGCATTCGGCAACACACGTTGCGACCAGCTTCTCCGCGACCAGCGCATCGGCCGCCGACCCGTCGACACCCCATGCCACGCCACCCGCGGCCCGGATCTCAGCGACGGCCCGATCCACAGCCGCCCCGTCCCGTCCGTTGATCACGACTCCCGCACCGTTCATCGCCAGCAAGCGCGCCACAGCGAATCCCACCCCGCTGCTACCGCCGACGACCACCGCCCCCCGGCCGAACATGATCTGCGGTCGGCTCACTCGACACCACCCGCGATGCCCGGCCCGCACACCGCTGTGACATCCGGACACCACTCGACATCACATCGAGCACTCGGCCTCCGCCGCATCAGGCTCTCCTCACCTTGCACGTTCTCCGGATGGAGTGCATGACCGTCGACCTCCGCTACGACCGGAAGCGACCTCCACCTGAGACCTCTCAGTGTCTGGACAGATGTCTATCACACATTCTGACACTTGTACATCGAACTCTCCCACTCGGAGCACACCACTGACCATCGACGGTGAACATGAGCCGGCACTCGCTTCCCCGACCGACAGCGACCAAGACGGCGCGCCCCCTGCCGACGGCGCGCGAATGCCCAATTCCGAAGCCATCAGGACCTGATCGCCGATAGCGATGTCGGCCTGTCGGCGTCGCCGGTTGGGGATGCGGGCACAACCACTACCCACGTCAAAGCCGACATACACGAAATCGCCACTGCCCTGGTAACTCTGACGCAGCAAGCCCGCCCACTCGCCATGCCGACTACCGCATGGGAGGCAACGCCCCGGCCCAGCCCTCCAGGTCGGTGGGCCGGGCCGGAACGACGTGGTTACCGCGTGACCTCGAAGAGGCCGCCAAATTCGCTCGAGGAAGAGAACAAGCGATGACCGATACCCAGCGGTCAGTCCGATCTGCTGCGGCAATGTTGTCCAGCTTCGTCCACACGATCATGAACACCGAAGTCGACAGCATGTGCTGCGCCGACTGTGGGGTCGAGGAACATCGGTGCGGAATGTCCGGGTAGTACCCGAGCTCCTTTGGCCGAGACAGATGCGATCTTGTCGGCCACCACGGCCTTGCCGCGACATCAGGGGGACGCGACGGCGAAATCCTCCCGGTAGCCGCCGGCCGCGCGGCGTGTCACAGCTTACCGACGTACTGCTCGCCTCACGTTGCGACTACCGCC
>NZ_JBSFNS010000353.1:0-1204 GCF_053587275.1 Amycolatopsis sp. NPDC003676 | reverse complement strand
GGTGCGCGGACCGGACTCGGTGCGGGCGCTGGAGCAGTTCGGCTACGGCCCGGTGATCGACACCGAGACCGAGGGCTGGGCGGCCCGCGCGGCCGAGGTCACCAACGGCGAACCGATCGTGCGGGCGGTGGACCAGGTCAGCGGACCGGCCGCGGGCGCACTGATGTCGCTGCTGGCACCGCGCGGTGAGCTGATCTCCTTCGGCGCGCTGTCGGGTCAGCCGCTGATCATCGACACCGGCGCGGTCATCTTCAAACAGGCCGTGGTCCCTCGCCGAAGGTGTCGCCGAACACCATGGCCACCTTGCCCGGTTCGGTCTCCCAGAACAGGCCGAGGTCGGTGCCGTCGACCTGCCAGCGCATGTCGGTCCGATTGTTCGACCCGTGCCCGGTCACCTGCTCGACCAGGCGCACCGATTCCACCGTCGGTGCCGCGACCGCGGGCTGCGCCGGTCCCGGTTCGACCGGTCGCACGACGGGTGCGGGCGGTTCCTGCGCCGGCTCGCCCTCACCACCCGGTACCGGGATCGGGATGGGCTCGATCTCGGGCTTGATCCGGATGCGCGGCAACGAGATCGCCGACCCGGAGCCCGAGCCCGACCCCGAACCCGTTGACGCGTCGCCGGACTCGTCGATCCCGTCGTCGGGTTCGGGCGTGTCCCTGACCTCAGGGCACGGGTTGCGGCACGGGTCCGACGGCAGCGGCGCCTGCGCGACGCGGGTGTTGTCGTGCGGCGGATCGGGCAGCGGCACCGGCGTCAGCTCCGGCACGATGACCGGGATGTCGATGCTGGGCGCGATGACCGGCGGTGGTGGCGCGGCGGGGTCGGGCAGCCGGTTGAGCGGGTCGAATCCCGTTTCGCCACAGATGTTCACGGGTGGCGGTGCCCAGGGGAAGGGAGTCGCGAGCGCGGGGGCGGCGAGCACGACGGCCAGCAAGGCGCCGAGTGCGGTCGAACCGTGCGGTACCAGCGTTGTGCGCATGTGCTCCCTCGAATGGGTATCCGAACGAACAAACAAATACCACCGATGTAGTTCTGAATTTACCGGAACCGATCCGGGTCCCGGCGCGTCCAATCCCTATGTGAACGACATCGAGTACGTCTTCGGAACCGGCGACGGCATCGTGCACCACTGGTCGGGGCAGGCCGAACTGGCCCTGGCCGAAACCGGCGTCGCCGACGCGCTATGGCTCGACTTCGACG
>NZ_JBSFNS010000352.1:0-1205 GCF_053587275.1 Amycolatopsis sp. NPDC003676 | reverse complement strand
AGTCGATCAGGATCAGGGTGGAGTCGGCCAGGGCGGCCGGGGTCTCGTCGAAACCGTTGAGCTGGCGGAGGGTGGTCGAAGCCATCGGAAAGCCTTCCTATCGGGGATGCGTTCCACGCTAGGGAGCGGCGGGAATGTCGGCAATGTCATGTAACCTGCAGATTCGGACATGGAGGTGTTGGGGTGGCGGATCGGCTCGTGGTGATCGTGCTGTTCGATCGCGTCGACCTGCTCGATGTCACCGGTCCGCCCGAGGTGTTCTCGCTGTTGCAGCGGGAGATGGACGAGCCGACCGGGTATCAGGTGGTGCTGGCCGCCGAGACGATGGCGCCGGTGACCACGTCGGCGGGGGTGCGGGTGCTGCCCGACGTGACCTTCGCCGAGGTCGCGGCGCGGCGGATCGACACGGTGGTCGTGCCGGGCGCGGTGGAGACCGACAGCAGCCGCCGGGTGCGGGCACTGGTGGATCCCGGGGTCGTCGACGCGGTGACGGTGCTGGCGAAGGACGCGCGGCGGGTCGCTTCGGTGTGCGTCGGCGCGCATATTCTCGCGGCCGCCGGGCTGCTCGACGGCAGGCGCGCGACCACGCACTGGTCGACCGCGCAGCAACTCGCGGCCGAGCATCCCGCGATCGAGGTGGACGCTGATCCGATCTACATCCGCGACGAGAACATCTGGACCGGAGCGGGACTCACCGCCTGCCTCGATCTGACGCTGGCACTGGTCGCCGACGATTTCGGCGACGAGCTGGCGCTGCGGGTGGCGCGGCAATTGGTGATGTATCTGAAACGGCCCAGTGGGCAGAGTCAATTCAGTGTGTCGCTGGAGCCGGTGTCGACCACGCGCCGCATCGACGATCTCCGGCACTACATCTCCGGCAATATCGGTACCCAGCTCACCGTCACCGATCTGGCCGACCAGGCGCATGTGAGCGAGCGTCAGCTCACCCGGATCTTCCGCACCGAACTCGGCATGACGCCCGCCGCCTATCTCGAATCGGCGCGGGTGGAGGTGGCGCGACACCGGCTGGAGACGACCGACGACACCCTCGCGCGGGTCGCCACCACCTGCGGTTTCAATACCGTCGACACCCTGACCCGGGCCTTCCGGCGCCGCCTCGACACGACCCCGACCGAATACCGGAACCGGAGCACACGCACCATCTCGCGCGTCGCGTCGGGCAGCGTCATGAACTGGATTCCCTG
>NZ_JBSFNS010000351.1:0-1207 GCF_053587275.1 Amycolatopsis sp. NPDC003676 | reverse complement strand
CGATTTCCCGCACCACGGCCAGGTCGTGCGTGATGAACAGGTAGGTCAGGCCGAGCTCGGCCTGCAGATCGTTGAGCAGGGTGAGGATCTGGGCCTGGACCAGCACCTCGAGCGCCGAGACCGCCTCGTCGCAGACCACCAGCTCGGGCGAGAGCGCCAGCGCCCGCGCGATCGCCACCCGCTGACGCTGCCCACCCGAGAGCTCGTTCGGATACCGGCGCAGCACCGACGACGGCAGCGACACCTTGTCGAGCAGATCGCGCACCACCGCCTCCCGCTCGGCCGGGGTGCCGATCTTGTGCACCCGCAGCGGCTCCTCGATGGTGCGGAAGATGGAGTACATCGGGTCGAGCGAGCCGTAGGGGTTCTGGAAGATCGGCTGCACGCGACGCCGGAAGGCGAACGCGCCCTTGGGATCCAGCGTGGCGACGTCCTTGCCGTCGAAGGACACGCTGCCTGCGGTCGGTTCGAGCAGGCCGAGCACCATCTGCGCGATGGTCGACTTGCCGGAACCGGATTCGCCGACGATCGCGGTGGTCGTCCCCCGGTCGACGCTGAAGCTCACGTCGTCGACCGCCACGAAATCCGTGGACTGCCACGGCCGCTTGCCACGGATCTTGAACGCCTTGGACAGGTTCCGCACCTCGAGCACGGTGTCGCCGACATTGTCCCCGGCCTCGGCCACCTCGACGGCCTGTGCCCGCACGGCGGCCCGCTGCCGCGACGACGACATCCGCTGCGCGGCCAGCGACGGCGCCGAGTTGACCAGTTTCCTGGTGTACGCGTGCTGCGGATCACGCAGGATCTGCAGCGCCGGACCGGATACCACGACCCGGCCGCGATACATCACCACCAGGTGCTCGGCCCGTTCCGCGGCCAGGCCGAGGTCGTGGGTGATCAGCAGGACCGCGGTGCCGAGCTCGGCGGTCAGCTGTTCGAGATGACCGAGGATCTGCCGCTGTACGGTGACGTCCAGCGCCGAGGTCGGCTCGTCGGCGATGAGCAGCTTGGGCCGGCAGGACAGCCCGATCGCGATCAGCGCGCGCTGGCGCATACCGCCGGAGAACTCGTGCGGATACTGGTTCACCCGCCGCTCGGCGTCCGACATCCCCGCCTCGGCGAGCAGTTCCACCGCGCGCTTGCGGGCGGCGTCGCCGGTGGCGATGCCGTTGGCCGCCAGCGTCTCCCGGATCTGGAAGCCGATCTT
>NZ_JBSFNS010000350.1:0-1209 GCF_053587275.1 Amycolatopsis sp. NPDC003676 | reverse complement strand
GCCGACACCAGCCTGTTCACCCGCTACCCGCTCTGGATCGCCGACTACCGCGGCGAGGCCGAACCCGAAGTCCCCGGCAACTGGCCCACCTGGACCTTCTGGCAGACCACCGACCGCGGCAGCATCCCCGGCATCGGCGGCGCCACCGACCTCAACCTCTACAACACCGCCCAGGGCGACTTCGCCCGCTTCGCCAACATGCCCAGCTTCGGCAGCAGCTGACCCGATCAGACGTCGACTCGTTTGAAGGTGGCGTCGGCGGCGAGCTTGGGCGCCTTGTCGTCGACGAAGACGTGGAAGTTGCGGTGCCGGATGAAGCGGCCGGGGAAGTTGACCGATTCGTAGGAGCGCCAACCCTGTTCCGGGTCACCGGAGAGTCCGTTGCGCCTGCGGAACGAGGAGTCGTTGCGGAACAGCTGGGACCCGTCGTCCGCGGTGAGCACGATACGGAAGTCGCTGTGGCGCAGGAACTTGTCGGGAAAGTTCTTGGACCGGAAGCGGACGATCGAGAATCCGTCCCCATCCTTGCGCAGGAACTCCTCCTCCCAGGCGAAGTCGTCGGCGAAGCCGGGCGAGTTCAGCTCCATCAGCTCGCCTTCGAAGTTCTGATGACGGACGAAGAATTTCGTGTTCAAGCAGCCGCCCGCCCCGTCCGACCGCGACAACGACCTGCGCATCGTGCTGTGCTCGGCGGTCCCCGTTGCGCTGCACGCGGAACTCGAGCAGCGGTGGGGCGCGCCGTGGCGGGAGATCTTCGGCATGACCGAGACCGGCGTCGACGTGGTCAGCCTGCCGGAGAGCGCCGGTGATGTCGGCAGCGGACGGCTGGGGCAGCCGGTTCCCACCAAGCGGATCCGCGTGGTGGACCCCCAGGGCCGCGAGGTGGCCGAGGGCGAGTCCGGCGAGCTGATCACCTCCGGCAAGCCGATGATGCTCGGTTACTGGAACCGGCCCGAGGACACCGCGCAGGTCCTGCGCGACGGCTGGCTGCACACCGGTGACGTCGCCGTGCGCGAGGCGGGCAGCTACCGCCTGGTCGGCCGGATCAAGGACATGGTCCGCCGCGGCGGGGAGAACATCGCCAGCGCCGAGGTCGAACGCGTGCTGGAACGCGACGACATCGTGGTCGCGACGGCGGTCGTCGGTGTGCCCGACGAGCTGTTCGGTGAGGAGGTCAAGGCCTTCGTGCAGCTGGCCCCCGAAGTGGAA
>NZ_JBSFNS010000349.1:0-1209 GCF_053587275.1 Amycolatopsis sp. NPDC003676 | reverse complement strand
GAACAGCAGTGGGTCTTCTAGCCTGGTGGGTAGTTTAACTGGGGCGGTTGCCTCCCAAAATGTAACGGAGGCGCCCAAAGGTTCCCTCAGCCTGGTTGGCAATCAGGTGTCGAGTGCAAGTGCACAAGGGAGCTTGACTGTGAGAGTGACAGCTCGAGCAGGGACGAAAGTCGGGACTAGTGATCCGGCACCGGCAAGTGGAAGCGGTGTCGCTCAACGGATAAAAGGTACCCCGGGGATAACAGGCTGATCTTCCCCAAGAGTCCATATCGACGGGATGGTTTGGCACCTCGATGTCGGCTCGTCGCATCCTGGGGCTGGAGTAGGTCCCAAGGGTTGGGCTGTTCGCCCATTAAAGCGGCACGCGAGCTGGGTTTAGAACGTCGTGAGACAGTTCGGTCTCTATCCGCCGCGCGCGTTAGAAACTTGAGGAAGGCTGTCCCTAGTACGAGAGGACCGGGACGGACGAACCTCTGGTGTGCCAGTTGTTCCGCCAGGAGCACTGCTGGTTGGCTACGTTCGGAAGGGATAACCGCTGAAAGCATCTAAGCGGGAAGCCTGTTCCAAGATGAGGTTTCTCTCCCACTTGATGGGTTAAGGCCCCCTACAGACCATGGGGTTGATAGGCCGGAACTGGAAGCACAGTAATGTGTGTAGGTGACTGGTACTAATAGGCCGAGGGCTTACTATCGAAGGTGTTACGCGTCCACTGTGCGGTATCTGAAACAACACACAGATCACCGAGAAGACACTCCGTGTCTGACCCTGTGAGGGGTCGGGTTTGGGGTGGCTCTCTGTGTGACAGTTTCATAGAGTTACGGCGGTTATAGCGGTGGGGAAACGCCCGGTCCCATTCCGAACCCGGAAGCTAAGGCCACCTGCGCCGATGGTACTGCACTCGACAGGGTGTGGGAGAGTAGGACACCGCCGGAACATCATTGCGAAAGGCCCTCCAGCATTGCTGGAGGGCCTTTTTGCGTTGTGGGACTAGCGCTCTCGCTAGCAGTCCGGGCTCCCGCGTGCCCCCAGAATCGGGGGATTGCAATCCGAACTGTGAATATTTCAGAAACGTCTGTGCGGACCGGCCCGGTCCGTCACCATGGTGCGACGTTGCTTCGGGAGGTCACCATGGATTGGTTGTTCGCTCACAAGTCTCTGCGGCGCGGGGCGGCCGCCCTCGTGCTGCCCGCCGCGCTGATCGGCGCGCTG
>NZ_JBSFNS010000348.1:0-1210 GCF_053587275.1 Amycolatopsis sp. NPDC003676 | reverse complement strand
GCCTCTTGCGCCGCTCGGCCGCCAGCTTCTCCGCCTTGGCGGTCAGCCTGGTCAGCGCCCGGAATCGGCGGTTGTACTGGCGCTTGGAGACGTCCATGCCGGCGTCCGCACGCTGCTGCCGGTTGAGCCGATCGGCCAGGAAGTCGGTGCGTCGCGGGTCGAATCCGATCTCGGTACCGATCGACTCGGCGAAGGCCAGGAGCGAGGCCGGGGTGTCGGCATCGACCTTCGCGGTGACATCGAAGAGCCTGCTGGTCGCCGCGACCTGGTGCGCGCCACCGACCGGACGCGCGAAATCCTCGGTCATGGAACTCAATCCGTCCCACCTCCGCGCCGCCCCCGCGACCCCGGCCAGCCGAGCGTGCTCATCGCTGCGCAGATCCCGTTTCAGGCAGTACAACGCGAGCCGCGCCACACTCTCCGGCCGGTACCGCGCGTCCAACGACCGATGCAACTCGACCAGCGCCTCATCCCGCCCCATCGTCATGCGGTCGATCATCACAAGTCCCGACGTCGCGCTGCAACGCCAATTCGGCGGGTAGGTGGTCGATCATCGTTATGGTTGCAACGACCACTACCGTGGTGGCAGGATGGCCCGCACATGATGCGGGATATGGATAGTGCTCGGGACAGCCTCGAAGGGTTGTCGGTGGGAGATGCGTTGGGGGCGCAGTTCTTCGTGCCCGGTCGGTCGGTGGCCGAGCTGATGAGTGGGCGGGTGCCCGCTGGGCCGTGGGAGTGGACCGATGACACCGAGATGGCGTGTTCGGTGTTCACCGAGATCAGGGCGCGGGGGCGGATCGATCGGGACGCGCTGGCGGCCGTGTTCGCCGATCGGTGTGAACCGTATCGGGGGTACAGCGGTGGGACAGTTGTCGTGCTGCATCAGATTCGGGATGGTCGGCCGTGGCCGGAGGCTGCGGGGGCACTGTTCGACGGGCGGGGGTCGTGGGGGAACGGTGCGGCGATGCGGGTGGGGCCGCTCGGGGCGTATTTCGCCGGTGACCTCGATCGGGCGGCGGCGGAGGCGGCGTCGGCGGCCGAGGTGACGCATCGACACCCCGAGGCGATCGTGGGAGCGATGGTTGTCGCGGTGGCCGCGAGCTGGGCGGCGGCGAGCGTCCGAGGCCGGACCCGACCACCTGCGCAGCCCGCTCATCCTGCGGCTCGTGCACGCCGGCTCCCTGACGGCCAAACAGCGCGGCGCCCT
>NZ_JBSFNS010000347.1:0-1213 GCF_053587275.1 Amycolatopsis sp. NPDC003676 | reverse complement strand
CTCCGGAACCGGCCCGATCACCAGGTTCTCGTCGTCGTCGAGATCGAAGACCTCCGGCGCGAACCCCACGCGATGAGCAGGGTCTGCGTGCTGCGCCCGATCGGTCCGGTCTCGTCGAACAGCGCCGATTCGGCGAGGCCGATGCCGTGCGGCTGCGGATGGGTCACCGCGTCCAGGCACACCCATTCGCCGACCGGCTGCCGGTGCAGGGTGACGGTGAGGTCGGTGTTGATGAAAAGGTACTTCGCCCAGTCGAGCACCGAACTCACCCCGTTACCCGAGTCGGCCGCGGCCAGCGTCCGCTCCAGCGGGCTCGGCGTGGTGCCCGCGACGATCGGGTACTTCAACCGGATCCAGCACACCGCGGGCCCCGGTCGCCCGAAAGAGCCGGAGGCGAAACGGTATTCGATGCCGGTGTGGAATCCGATCGCCTGATCGGAGGGGAACACCTCGGGTTCGGTCGCCGTCGGCAGCGGACGCGTGCCGCTCGGCAGGAATTCGACCGGCAGATCGAGCGCGGGCTCACTGCGCTTGAGTCGCCACGCGTTGGCCTGCATCACCGGCCCCCGCTCCGACGACAACGTCGCCTGGATGAGCTCCACGCTCCGCCCCGACCGCACCACCTCGGCGGTCGCGGTCAGCGGCGCGAGCGGCACCGGCCCGAGGATTTCCACCGCGACCCGTCCCACCTGGAACCCCTCGCGGGGCTCGCACCGCTCGATCACATGTCCGAGCAGCGCCGACGGCGGACCGGCGTGCTGCGCGTCCGGCGACCAGGGCCCGCGGGTGAGCTCGGTCGACTCGAACCGGTTCGGGTCCGCGGGATCGGGGAGATAGAACGCATCGGCCATATCGCCGACGCTACCGCAGGCTACTGCCCGCCTCCGGCGGAGCCGGTGGTCAGGGCGGTGAGCAGGTCGAGGAGGGGGCGGATGGGGCAGGGGTTGATGTCGGTGGAGGTGCAACCGAGGGACGCGGAGCCGGAGTCGGCGACGGGGGTTGCGGCCTGGGCGGTGCCGAGCGGGGCGGCGAGGGACAGTGCGGCGGCCGCGGCGGCGCCGGCGACGAAGCGTTTCGTGCGTGCTTGCATGTCAGCACCCTACTGACCGGGGCGCACGGCCACCGTGGTCGGGCAGCTGCTCGGCGGCGCGCTGGTCGCGGCCAACGTGTGGGACCTGAGCTGGCGGCCGATCTTCCTGGTCAACGTGCCGAT
>NZ_JBSFNS010000346.1:0-1213 GCF_053587275.1 Amycolatopsis sp. NPDC003676 | reverse complement strand
CCCGCCGAGACCGGCAGGCTCCGGGCCGGACAGGACGCGCCGCTGGCCGACGTGCTGTGCGCCTATCGCCTCGGCTATCTGGTGCTGTCGAACGCCGTCGTCCGCGCCGGTGCGCAGGCGCCGGCGGTCCCCGCGGAGATCGTCATCGAGCTGCTGCAGGCGTTGTTCCGCAACCACGGCCTCGACGCCGACGCGATGGTCGACGCCTACCGCGAGGAGGCGCACTACCTGATGTCGCAGCGCGAGCGTGAACGCGCGGCCTACATCGACGTCCTGGTCTCCGAGGATCCCGGGCTGGCCACCCTGCTCGAAGTCGCTCGCGCGCTACGCCTTCCCGTCGACGGGGCGTTTCTGGCGATCGCCACGGTGAGTGACCGCGGCCAGGATCCGATGCCGCGGGTCGTGTCGGCCCTGGCGGCGATCGACGTGACGATGGTGTGGCGGATCCGCTACGACACCGCGGTCGGGGTCCTGTCGGTGCGCAACCCGGCCCGTGCCGACCAGGCGATGGCGGTGCTGCGGAGACACACGACCGGTCCGGTGGGCGTCAGCCCGGTCTTCGGGTCACTGCGGCAGACCGCCTGGGCGCTCGGCCTCGCCGAACTGGTGCGCGACGGAATGCCGGGCGCGCCGACGGTCGAACAATTCGAGAACACCCCGCTGAACGTGCTCGTGGCCGGCGGCCGCGACGCCGCCCGCACGACCGCGCGGACGGTGCTCGGCGGCCTGCTGGACGCGCCCGGCGAGACCCAGCGGACCCTGCTCGCCACGCTGCGGGAGTGGGTCGCGGCCGCGGGCTCGGCGGACCGCACCGCGCAGCGGTTGCACTGCCATCCGAACACCGTGCGCAAGCGCCTGCGCCGGCTCGAGGAACTCACCGGGCGCAGCCTGGCCGAACCCGGCGGCATCGCGGAGCTGGTCACCGCCTGCCACGCCTGGACCCAACTCCGCCGCTGACCTCGCCCCGCTGTGGCGGTCGATTCCTCGCCGGGCTCAGGGCGTGACGTTGTCGCTGCGCGGATCGATGAGGATCTTGGCGTGGTGGTCCGGGGATCCCAGGGCGGTGAAGGCCGCGTCGACGCCGTCGAGGCCGACGGTGCCGGTGATCAGCGGGCTGGGGTCGACGGTGCCGTCGGCGATCATGTGCAGGGTGTCGCGGAATTCGCCGGGGTCGTAGCCGAGGACGAACCGCAGTTCGATCTCCTTGTTGATG
>NZ_JBSFNS010000345.1:0-1216 GCF_053587275.1 Amycolatopsis sp. NPDC003676 | reverse complement strand
GCCGCGCGCGAAGCGGGGATCAACCTCGGCCACATCGACACTGACCACGTCCGCATCGCCTCCGACGAGGTCACGCGTCCCGACACGCTCGCGAACGCCAGTCCCATACCCCGGCTACCGCCGACCACGACCGTGGCCGCGTCGCGCAACCCCAGATCCATACCGCACCCGCCTCGCGTCAAGGAGATCCCCGGGGCGCGACCTCGATATCGTGGCCGACAGACAGGCTCACCGGCCTCCTATTCGCCGTTACTGTAAAGCATCCAGTAAGTCACGTGAAGAGTTCTCCAGCATTTGCCCGGCGACGGCCGCACGCTGCGCGAACACACCCCGGGACACCGTCACCCCGATTCCCGGCGGACCGCGCTCGCCGACACCCCGCGACACTCGAGATACCGCTGGCCACAGCGGTTTACGTTCGAGTTCGTTGACATTTTTCACTGACATCTGTCAACATCAGCACACCGCTCCACACGTTGACAGCGGTCGAGGGCACGGGCTAGCCTTGTCGACGCCGGGGTGGCTCGCGAGGTACTCGCTCTCCGCGGCGTCGGCGGGCAGGACGGAGAGCACGCCGTCCGGCAGACCGGCCTCGGTGAAGATGTCGGCGAGGATGTTGGCCGTCAGCGGGGTCAGCGGCGAGGGCTTGAGCACCACGGTGCAGCCGGCCAGCAGGGCGGGGCCGAGCTTGTTGGCGGCCAGGAACAGCGGGACGTTCCAGGCGGTGATCGCCGCGACGACGCCGCGGGGTTCCCGTGAGACGCGCGAGGTTCCGAACAGGCCGGTGCGAGTGTCGTTCCACTGGAAGGTCTTCGCCAGCGCCGCCCACGCGTCCAGCGCGGCGACGGCCGGAAGCTGGTTGAGCGTCAAGGCGGCTAACGAAGGCGCGCCCATCTCCGCGGTGAGCGCGGCGAGCAACTCGGGCGAACGCTGCTCGATCAGTCGGGCCGCCTTGGTGAGCACCTCTGCTCGTTCCAGTGGCGGTGTGGATGGCCACGGTCCGCTGTCGAAGGCGTCGCGGGCCGCGGCGACCGCGGCGTCCACATCGGCCTTCGTCACCGCGGGCACGCTGCCGACGGTCTCCTCCGTTGCGGGTGAGACCACGGAAATGCGGTCACTACCGGCAGGGGTGGTCCAACCGGATCTGTTCGTGGACGGCCTGCCGTGCAGCGACCAGTTCACCGCGCACGCGCTCGCGCACGCCGGTCTGCTGTGC
>NZ_JBSFNS010000344.1:0-1220 GCF_053587275.1 Amycolatopsis sp. NPDC003676 | reverse complement strand
GCGCATCCGGTGGCCGCCGCCGCGATCCCCGGGGCCACCCGGCCCGGCCGGATCGCCGAGGACACCGCCGCGCTGGCCGAGAACGTCCCGGCCGACGCCTGTGTATTCCTCTACATCATTCCCGCGATTCTGTTCCTGCTACCGACCTCGCTGGTCGCCGCGGAACTCGCCTCGGGCTGGCAGGGCGGCGTCTACAAATGGGTCGGGGACGGGCTGAACAAGCCGCTCGGCTTTCTCGCCGTCTGGTGTCAGTTCGCCATGACGATTTTTTATTACCCGAGCCTGCTCGCTTATGTGGCAAGTACTTTCGCGTACATCATCGATCCGTCGCTGGCGTCCAACGGCCTGTATGTGGCGATCGTGATCATCACCGTCTACTGGGCAGGCGTTTACGTATCCTCGCAGGGCACCAAGACGGTGGCCGGGCTGTCGAGTATGGGCCTGGTGATCGGCACGCTGATTCCCGGCACCGTGCTGGTTGTGCTCGGTCTGGTGTTTCTCGCGCAGGGTAATCCGTCTGCGGCGCCGATGGATTCGAGCCACCTGCTGCCCGCCTGGACCGGTCTGGCCAGCCTGGTGCTGATCGTGAACAACTTCCTGTCCTACGCGGGCATGGAGATGAACGCGGTGCACGTGTCGTCGCTGAAGAACCCGGCCAGGGAATTCCCGAAGGCGATGTTCCTGGCGATGGGGCTGGTGCTGGTCATCTTCATCCTGCCCGCGCTGGCGATCAGCTGGGTCGTCCCGTCCGCGAGCCTGAGTCTCACGGCCGGTGTGATGCAGGCGTTCGACGGATTCTTCAGCCACTTCGGCGTCGGCTTCCTCACCCCGATCGTCGGCATCGCGCTGGTGGCGGCCGCGGTCGGCGGCATGCTCACCTGGCTGGCCGGACCGTCCAAGGGGCTGTTGCTGATCGGGCGCAGCGAGGGTTATCTGCCGCCCTGGCTGACCACGATGAACAAGCACGGCGTGCAGCAGAACATGCTGGTGGCGCAGGGTGTGTTCACGACCTTCATCGCGCTGCTCTACGCCTTCATCCCGAATGTCTCCAGCGCGTACTGGATTCTGTCGGTGATCACCACGCAGGTGTATCTGATCATGTACGTGCTGATGTTCGCGGCGGCCGCCAAACTGCGCGGTCATGTACATCGCGACAAGCCGTAGTTCGGACGTCGCGGCGGGCACCGAGCGGAAGGCCGGCCCCCCCCCCCACGACCCCA
>NZ_JBSFNS010000343.1:0-1221 GCF_053587275.1 Amycolatopsis sp. NPDC003676 | reverse complement strand
ATCGAGGACTGTCATCGGGTCCACTCCCTCACCGAGGTCTGGAACTTCTCCGTCAGATCGGGCGTCGTGAGGACGGTGACGTCCGAGAACCGCTGCAGCACTGTGCCGTCGGTGGCCAGCGCGGTCGCGTCGATGCGGGCTTCGAGCCGCCCGGCGCGCGGGTTGTCGACCACCAGGACGAACGGTTCGGTGGTCGGCAGCGGGTGGTGATAGTCGATCCGGCCGACACCCAGCGGCAGGCAGGCCGCGCCGAGCAGGCGGTGGCCGAGCACCGGCGGGCCCTGCAGGATCAGGTCGGCGGCGACCGGATCGTGCAGGCGACCCGCGTAGGCGCCGTCGGCGACCGGGCCGGTGGGCAGGAAGCACTCCAGCACGATCGCGGTGTCGCTCTCGGACCGGAGGGCGCGCAGGCCCTGCAACGCCGGTGCGTGGAACTGCACGGCGTCGGTGTAGATCCGCTGGGCATCGGCGCCGGGACCGGCCACGATCGCCTGGTTGCCCGCCGCCTCCGGTTCCGCCGCGAGCAGCAGGGTCGCCCGGAAGTGGGCGGCCTTGTCACCGAAGACGGTGGCGCGCACCGCGGTACGGCCGTCGACATCGGCGACCGGTTCGAGCTCGAGCTCCAGCGCGGTGACCGGATGATCGAATACCAGGCCCTTGAGCACCTGGTAGTCGCGGACCCCGATCACGGTGCGGCCCGGCCTGGTCCGCTCCGCGAGATTGATCATCGCGCCGAGCCCGAAGGTCGCGGGCAGCACGATGTGCTCCCCGATCCGGTGCGCGGCGATCACGGGTTCGTCGACCAGCCCGGTGACGTCGCGGCGGGCCCGCACCGGCACCGCCGGGCGTTCGCCCGTCGACAGCGCGGTGGCCGCGCCGACCAGCAGGACCGGTTCGGGCCTGCGCGCCGTGGTGAACTGCGTGGTGAACGCGGCGGCGCCGGCGGCGGGGGCCAGCAGCGGGATCCCACGCGCGCGGAAGTACTCGCGCAGGTCGTCGGTCACCATGCCGCCGTCCCAGGCGCCCCAGTCCAGCGCGGTGACGCGATGGCCGGGATGCCTGCGCCGCCAGCTCACCGCGAAGCGGCACAGCGCCTCGTTCGCGGCGGCGTAGTCGGCTTGCCCGGTGTTGCCGAACAGCCCGGCCACCGAGGTGAACAGCACCAGGTCCTTCGGCTCCCCTACCGCGGCCAGGACAGCGGCGAGGCCGCCGATCTTGGGG
>NZ_JBSFNS010000342.1:0-1221 GCF_053587275.1 Amycolatopsis sp. NPDC003676 | reverse complement strand
GCAATTCGACCAGCGACACCGACGACACCGTGTCGTCGAGGCCGAAATCGGCGAAGCCTTCCTCGGCGAGCACCGTCCGGACGTGCTCGACCGGGGTCGGCCGGGTGGCGTAGGCCAGGGCCAGGTACGGCCGCAGCGGCTCGCCGAACTCGGGGATCCGTTCACGGATCCACACGTCGGTCAGCGCGCGGGTGAGGTCGTCGCGGACCTCGAGCAGATCGGCGGGCAAGGTGATCGGCAGCCGGATCGAATCGGCCGCGACCACGGGCGCGCCGAAGCCGATCTGGAACGGGGCGCGCTCGGCGAGGACGGTGCGCGAGCCGGCGACCAGCGCCGCGAGATGCACTCCCTTGACGCCGTCGACGAAGCCGATGCCCTGGACTCCGATCCGCAGCCGGCCCGCGTCGACCGGTTCGAAGCCGGGCAGTCTGGTCAGCGTCGGGCCGAAGATCTCCACCAGCTTGTCGGCGACCGGCTGGGTCGGCGTGACCTGCCAGTCGTAGAAGGACCGTCCCGGTGTCCACCCCGGCCGCCACCACCAGCGGCTGGCAACCGTCATCTCGCTCGCGCTCATCGACCCACCTCCCGACTCGACCGCTCGCGTCCAGCGACCACCCGGTCGACCGGCGGATCTGCTCACGAACGACAGATTCGGCCGGTTCACCCCGACGTACCGGACACGATCGGCAACCCCTCTGCGACGCCAGTTACCTGTCAGCGACGGTATTACCCGGCGTGGCGGACCCGCAACACGGCGAGACCGTTCCGTTGTACCTTCGCTCCCGACTCATCGCTTTCGGCCCCGGCCCGGCGGCTCGCACTACACTGACCGGCATGCCTGTTCGTCGGCTGATCACGCTGTGTGCGTTCGCCCTCCTGCTGCCCTTCGCCGCCTCCGCCTGCACCATGACGGGCCCCGGCACCACCACCGAGTGCAACGTGAGCGGGTGCACGGTCACCTTCGAGCGCGGGGTGAGCGCCAAGGCATCGGTGCTCGGCATCGACGCCGAGCTGGTCGCGGTGAACGGCGACATGGTGACGCTGAGCATCGGCGGCCAGCAGGTGACGGTGCCGGTCGGCCAGTCGCAGGCGGCCAACGGGATGGATGTCCGGGTCAGCGAGGTCACCCAGGACAAGGCCTGCTGCGCGCGCTGCAGCACGGCGTAGGTCTCGGCGACGTCGGCGTCGCGGGGCTCGCCGATCGAGTAGGTCCGGGTGGAG
>NZ_JBSFNS010000341.1:0-1222 GCF_053587275.1 Amycolatopsis sp. NPDC003676 | reverse complement strand
ACTGGCCGCGCTGGCCGAGGCGGGGGCCACCAACGTGGTGCTCGGCCCGACCGTGCTGCGTACCTCCACGGCCGCCGCGGTGGCACTCGGTGCCCTCGGCGCGCTCACTCCGCGCTGGTAGATCACCCGCCCGGCGGCCGCCGCCCGCTCGTGACCTGCGATCACCGGTCGATCGCGGTTCGGCCGATCCCGCCGTTATATCGCTGGGCGGTGTCGGTGCCGCGCGTTAAACTGTGCTCATCGAACACACAGTCGAGACCGGAAGCAGGCCATAGCCACTTTTGAAGAACTCAGGCGAGATCGGCGACCCCACCAACCCCGTATCAGGCATCGGCGCAGGCGGTAACAACGCGGGTCCCGCGGCGCGAACAGTGCGTTCCAGCATCGAACTCGCCCCGGAGTCTGTTTTCCCGTTCCTCGGCTCGGCCGACCAGAATCTTCGTCAGCTCGAGAAGCTGCTCCCGGCCGACATCCACGTCCGCGGCAACACCGTCACCATCACCGGTAAGGCCGGCGATGTGGCGCTGGCCGAGCGCGTCATCGAGCAGCTCGTGGCGCTGACCGGCCGCAATCGGGTGATCACCCCCGAAGCGGTCCGGCACACCGTCTCGATGCTCACCGAGGGCGTGTCCGAATCGCCCGCCGAGGTGCTGAGCCTGGACATCCTGTCGCGCCGCGGCAAGACCATCCGGCCCAAGACGCTGAACCAGAAGCGCTACGTCGACGCGATCGACGCCAACACCATCGTGTTCGGCATCGGTCCCGCCGGTACCGGCAAGACCTACCTGGCGATGGCCAAGGCGGTGCAGGCCCTGCAGTCCAAGCAGGTCACCCGCATCATCCTGACCAGGCCCGCGGTCGAGGCCGGCGAGCGGCTCGGCTTCCTGCCCGGCACGCTCAACGACAAGATCGACCCGTATCTGCGGCCGCTCTACGACGCGCTGCACGACATGATGGACCCGGAAGCGATCCCCAAGCTGCTCGCCTCGGGTGTCATCGAGGTCGCGCCGCTGGCGTACATGCGTGGCCGCAGCCTCAACGACTCGTTCATCATTCTCGACGAGGCGCAGAACACCACGGCCGAGCAGATGAAGATGTTCCTGACCCGCCTGGGCTTCGGTTCGAAGATGGTGGTCACCGGTGACATCTCGCAGGTCGACCTGCCCAACGGGCAGCGCTCGGGTCTGCGGGCGGCCGCGGAGATCCTCACCGACATCGACGA
>NZ_JBSFNS010000340.1:0-1225 GCF_053587275.1 Amycolatopsis sp. NPDC003676 | reverse complement strand
GGCCTTTCTCGTGTTCGGGCGGGGCCGCTACTTCCAGGCGGGCAGTGGGGGTAGCGGGCCGGTGAGGTCGTGGCCGGGGGAGCGGCCGAGGAGCCAGGCGAGCAGGGCCGAGGAGGGGCCGAGGACCGTGTGGTGGGGGCGGCCGGGGCCGACGGTGGCGATGAAGTCGGAGTCGGTGGCCTGGAGGTCGAAGGTGGGGGTCGCGTCGGGGAGGAGGTTGGCGGACACGTCGGCGACGGCTTCGGGGAGCAGGCGGGCCACGAAGGCCGCGGGCCAGTCGGCGGGGGTGTAGTCGACGCCGAGGTCGACGTGATGGATCTCGGTCTCGCGCAGGCGCATCCACGGAATCTGGTCGGCCGTGAGCGAACCGCCCTGCCGGTTGCGGACGACGGCCTGCCAGTCCGCGGCGGGCATCGTGGTGGCCACGGCCTGCCAGCGATGCGCCGAGGCGGTGAAGTCGGCGTGCTGGACGTCGAGGTGCCGCGGCGCGCCCGCCTCGATGTCGGCGTCGCGGGTCGCGACACTGGCGTACTGGGGGATCTCGATGCCGGTGCGCGCCCACAGCAGCAGGTTCAGCAGACTGTCGGCATTGCGCGACATGTGCGCGACGACGTGCCCGCGCGTCCAGCCGGGGAGCCGGGACGGTTCGCTCAACTGCGCATCGGTGAGCGCGCCGATCGCCGCGTCGAAGCGAGCGGTGGAGGCGGCGACCTGGGTGAGCAGGTCGAGAGGGGTAGCCGTTTCGCTGGTCACGGGTCCGAGCGTAGTTGCCCGGGTCCGCGCGCACCGCCGTTCACCGCGGTGTCGGGGACCCCTGTGGATAACCCTGAGCCTGTGGACAACTGGGGAGATTTGGCGCTCGACGACCGCGGCGGCGAACCGCCGCGTGTCACGATTCAGCCGGCGACGATCGCGTCGGCCTCGATCTCGATCAGGAGCTCGGGGGCGATCAGCGCGGTCACCTCGTACATCGAGGCGGCGGGGCGGATGGTGCCGAAGACGGCCGAATGCGCGGCGGCGACTTCGGACCAGCGGGCGATATCGGTGACGAAGATGCGGGTGCGCACCACATCCCGCAGGCTCGCGCCCGCCTGTTCCAGCGCGGTGGCGATGCGGGCGAGGACCTCGGTCCCTTGCTGCTTACCTGTCCCTCGTCCCCGACCTGCGCGGGCGCGGATTGGCCGTCCTTCGGCGCGGATCCGAGGTAGCTCTTCGCCGCGTCTTC
>NZ_JBSFNS010000339.1:0-1226 GCF_053587275.1 Amycolatopsis sp. NPDC003676 | reverse complement strand
CATCCCCTCAGTTTTCAACCTAAGTGGGTTCGGGCCTCCACGACGTCTTACCGTCGCTTCACCCTGGCCATGGGTAGATCACTCCGCTTCGGGTCCATAATGTGCGACTCTGGGCGCCCTATTCGGACTCGCTTTCGCTACGGCTACCCCACACGGGTTAACCTCGCCACACACCGATGACTCGCAGGCTCATTCTTCAAAAGGCACGCCATCACCCCACCCTAAAAGGGAAGGCTCTGACGGATTGTAAGCGCACGGTTTCAGGTACTATTTCACTCCCCTCCCGGGGTACTTTTCACCTTTCCCTCACGGTACTAGTCCGCTATCGGTCACCAGGGAGTATTCAGGCTTACCGGGTGGTCCCGGCAGATTCACAGCAGATTTCACGGGCCCGCTGCTACTCGGGTATCACTCACGAGAGCCAACATGTTTTCGTCTACCGGACTATCACCGTCTATGGCAGGCCGTTCCAGACCACTTCGACTAACACATTGGTTTCTTACTCTCGCTTGATCCGGCAGAATCAAGAAGAATGACCCCACAACACCCCAAACGCAACCCCTGCCGGGTATCACACGCTTGAGGTTTAGCCTCATCCGCTTTCGCTCGCCACTACTCACGGAATCACTGTTGTTTTCTCTTCCTGTGGGTACTGAGATGTTTCACTTCCCCACGTTCCCTCCACACACCCTATATATTCAGATGCGGGTAACACGACATCACTCGTGCTGGGTTTCCCCATTCGGAAATCCTCGGATCTCAGCTCGGTTGACAGCTCCCCGAGGCTTATCGCAGCCTCCTACGTCCTTCATCGGCTCCTGGTGCCAAGGCATCCACCGTACGCTCTTAAACACTTACTAACAAAGATGCTCGCGTCCACTGTGCAGTTCTCAAACAACACACCCACTCGCAACCATGTTCCAAGACCATCGAGGTGAAAACCCCGAGGTATCAAGGAGATCCGAGCGGATCGTTTTTTGCCTAGAAAGAACGTCTGTTCCTTCAGGACCCAATAGTGTGTCGGTATATCACCGCGATGAAAGACTTTGCTTCCACCGAATGCGATGAGGTAGTCAGTGTTCCACCCATGAGCACCGCCGGACTACATGTGAGTCCGAAACGGCTCTGGCACTCTCGAATTCGACTCTTCGAACCAAGAAGTGCAGATGCTCCTTAGAAAGGAGGTGATCCAGCCGCACCTTCCGGTACGGCTACCTTGTTACGAC
>NZ_JBSFNS010000338.1:0-1231 GCF_053587275.1 Amycolatopsis sp. NPDC003676 | reverse complement strand
GGCGCCCCGCGCGCCGCTCGGCGCCGCCGTCGGCACCGGCGAGGCCGACCTGTGGTGCACCTACGCCGCGATCCGCCCTGGTGATCGGTCAGGTCGGTGTGGTGGTGGTCGCCCGGCATCGGGCGCAGGCGGCGGCCGACCTCGGTGCGCTGGGTGCGGCGAGTGTGCTGGCCGAGGGCGCCGAGGCGGCGTGTGCCGAGGCCGCTGAGGTCGGCCGACGGATGGGTGCGCGGGTGGCGCGGTGTGTGGTCGAGCAGTGGGATGTGGTGGTCGTGGTGGAAGCGAATGCGACATTCGGAGTGTTCGGCGTGCACGTGATCGCGGCCGCCGCGCGGGCGGGTCCGGTGGATGAGAGTGTGTGACACGGAAGTGTTATCACTGGTCGGTGGTTGTTCCGCACCGAACTAATCCGTAATTCCGTCGAGGGCTATTCCCGGAATTCCATGCACATTCTTTTATGAGGAGAGAACTAAACGAAAATAATGATGTGGCCTACTCGCGGGCGCCCGTCGGCAATGCGTCAGTTAACAGAAGAGTCGTCCTTTTTATTCGGAGGCGACCGACCCGGGGTGGCGTCGCCGCTGGTCAACGGAAAAATGGTCGAGCGACCAGCATTCTCGCAGTGGGGTGTAGCGCCGGTCACGCCGCCGGCGTGTCGGTATTACGAATCCGCTGTCGTGCCGGGGTGTGCCCGCAACTCGCCCAGCACGGCCACCAGGAGCCGTTCCGCCGCGTCCTTGTCCAGCGGGTTGTTCCCGTTGCCGCACTTGGGTGACTGCACGCACGACGGGCACCCGTCCTGGCAGCCGCAGCTGCGGATGACGCTGAGCGTGGCGGCCAACCAGGCGTCCAGCTGGGCGAATCCTCGCTCGGCGAAGCCCGCGCCGCCGGGTTGCCCGTCGTAGACGAACACGGTCGGTGCGCCGGTGTCGGGATGCTCGGCGATCGAGACCCCGCCGATGTCCCAGCGGTCGCAGCCGGCAACCAGCGGCAGCATGCCGATCGCGGCGTGCTCGGCGGCGTGGAGCGCCCCGGGGAGCTCGTCGTCGGTGATTCCGGCGGCGGCGAGCAGCGTGGGCGTGACGGTATAGAGGACGGCCTTGGTGTGCAGGGTCTGGGCGGGAAGATCGAGCTCGACCTGGTCGAGCACCTCGCCGGTGACCAGCGTGCGGAGGTAGCCGACGACCTGATGGGTGACCGCGACCTGCGCGGATGCGGTGGTGACGGCACC
>NZ_JBSFNS010000337.1:0-1234 GCF_053587275.1 Amycolatopsis sp. NPDC003676 | reverse complement strand
CTCGGCATCAACACCCGGTTCGGTACCCCCGCCAACCCCCTGGCCCCCGACATGATCCCCGGCGGATCGTCCGCCGGATCAGCCGTCGCCGTCGCGCGCGGACTGGTCCCCCTCGCGGTCGGCACCGACACCTCCGGCTCCGTCCGCATCCCCGCCGCCCTCTGCGGGATCGTCGGATTCCGCGCCAGCCCAGGACGATACGGCCCGCACGACTTCGCCCCGCTGTCGCCGACCCTCGACAGCATCGGCCTCTTCGCCACCACCGTCACCGACATCGCGGCCCTCGACGAGCTACTGCTGCCGCCGGGCTCCCGGCCTTCGGTCCGACCCGTGCCGTCCGGCGGGCCACGGTTCGTTGTGCCGACCGGCGAATGGACCGAGGACCTCGCGACATCGATCGCCGACGACTTCGCCCGCACCGTCGCCCGGTTGCGCGCGGCGGGCGCGACCGTCGTGGTGCGCGGATTCCCTTCCCTCAGCGCGGCCCAGCGACTGCTGGACGACCACGGCACGATCGTCGGCGCCGAGGCCTATCGCCTGCACAGCCACCGGCTGCGCTCGACGATGCCGATCGAGCCCGCGACCCGCCGCCGTCTCGAAGGCAATGCCGGCACTGCGACCACCATCGCCCCGGTGTACGCCGCGCTGCCCGGCCTGCGCGCCGAGTTCGCCGCCGAGCTGGGCGATGCGACGCTGCTCTGCCCGCCGATCCGCCACCTGCCGCCACGCATCCCCGACCTGCTCGCCGACCAGGACACCTACGACGCCGCCAACGCCACGATCCTGCGCACCACGATGGTGCTCAGCTACCTCGGCGGCTGCGGGATCAGCCTGCCCACCGCACTCGGACGCCCTGGCCATGCCGCGCTGCTGTCCAAGCCCGGCGGTGCGGACAGCGCACTGCTCAGCGACGCCGCCTGGACCGAGCGAGTCCTGCACCCGTAGCTGGCCGACGAGTCGAACGCCGAGATCGGGATAGCTGTAGCGACCGCGTCTGCCCATCGAACGGCACACGCCGATCGGTCGTGGATCTCTCGACCGGCGCCATCGGCCCTGCCGGCGTATCGCGGTTGCGGCGCCGGCTCAGCGGGCCTGCTCACGGCTGGGTGCCGGGTCGCCGCACCGCACGGCACCCCAACCGGACTGTGGCGCAACGAGATCGCAGGGCAGCGGTCGCTCCGCGTAAGCAGCCGGTGGCAGCGAGGTCGATCGCAGGCCGGGCTCTCCGGCACAC
>NZ_JBSFNS010000336.1:0-1236 GCF_053587275.1 Amycolatopsis sp. NPDC003676 | reverse complement strand
ACTCGTCCAGGGTGAACTTCACCAGTACCTTCGGGCCGTCGAGCGACACATCGTCGACTTCGCCGGATCGCACGCCGGCCACATGCACCGGGTCGCCGGGCACCAGCCCGCCCGCGTCGGCGAAGAACGCGGTGAACGTCGCGCCGGAGCGGATGAACGGCAGCTTGGTGTACTGCAGCGTGGCGAGCGAGATCGTCACCGCCAGCACGATGCCGACGACGCCGATGGTGGCGGCCGACGACTTGCTCTCACTCATTCGGCGTACACCTTCCGCTCGCCTGCGAACCCGGGATTCGCACTTCCATCGGCTGACCGTTCGGGCCGTCTACCAGCAGGACGGTGCCGCAGATGTAGAGCTGCAGGAACGCGCCGTAGGAGCCGATGCGGATCAGTTTCTTGTAGGTGTCCGGTAGCTTCCCCAACACCCATTCGAGCTGGTCGGAGCCGTTGTCGAGGTTGGTGGCCAGCCGGCCGGTCTGCTCGATGGTGTTGCGCAGATCGGGACGTGCCGTGGTCAGCAAGTCGTTGAGTTCCTTCGTCGCACCGGCGATCCGCGGGAGCGCGGCGCCGATCGGGTCGCGTTCGGCGGCCAATCCGCTGACCAGGCGCTGCAATTCGTCGATCGTGGTGGTGAACTGCTCGTCGCGATCGTCGATGGTGGCCAGCACCGTGTTCAGGTTGTCGATCACGCTGCCGATCAGGGCGTCGCGGTCGGCGAGGGTTCGGGAGAAGTTGCCGCCGCTGTTGAGCAGCGAGACCAGCGTGCCGCCCTGGCCCTGGAAGATCTGCAGCAGCGCCGAGGTCAGGTCGTTGACCTGGCCGGGGTCGAGCCCACGCAGCAGCGGCTTGAAACCGCCGAGCAGCAGGTCCAGGTCCAATGCGGGCGCGGTCTGCTCCTTGCCGATGGTGGACCCCTCGGGCAGCACGCGGGCCGAGCCCGGGCCTTCCATCAGTTCCAGATACCGGTCACCGACCAGGTTCTCGTACTTGATCGCCAGGCGGGTGCTCGACAGCACGGCGTACTTGGTGTCCACGTCGAACTCGACGTGCGCGAGATCGTCGTCGCCGACCTTCACCGAGGTCACCGAGCCCACCGGGACGCCGGCGATGCGCACCTTCGCCCCCGGCACCATGCAACGCCTCCGCCGAATCGATCGTGACCCGGTAGCCGCCGGAGTGCTCCATCTCCACCGGAACGCCGTCCTGGTAGCGGAAGACGATCCGGTTGCCCGAGCT
>NZ_JBSFNS010000335.1:0-1247 GCF_053587275.1 Amycolatopsis sp. NPDC003676 | reverse complement strand
AGGCCGATGACCTGGTACAGCTGGGCGCCGTTGTAGGAGGCGAGGGTGGAGATGCCCATCTTGGACATCACCTTGAGCACGCCGTTGCTGGCCGCGGTGCAGTAGTTCGCGACGGCCTTGCGGTAGTCGGCGGCCAGGTCACCGGTCGAGCCAGGGATCTGCAGCGAGCCGCGCTCGAGCATGTCCTCGATGGTCTCGAAGGCCATGTACGGGTTGATCGCGGCCGCGCCGAAGCCGACCAGCATCGCCATGTGGTGCACCTCGCGGGCGTCACCGGCCTCGACGACCAGGCCGACCATGGTGCGGGTGCGCTCGCGCACCAGGTGGTGGTGCACCGAGGAGGTGAGCAGCAGCGACGGGATCGGCGCCAGCTTCTCGTTGGACTCGCGGTCGGACAGCACGATGATCCGCGCGCCGCCGTCGATGGCCGCCGACACCTGGGTGTTGATCGCGGCCAGCGCCTTGCGCATGCCCTCGCCGCCCTCGGCGACCGGGTACAGGCCGCGCACGACCACCGAGCGCAGCTCGGCGTGGCTGCCGTCGTCGTTGATGTGGACCAGCTTGGACAGCTCGTCGTTGTCGAGGATCGGCTGCTCGAGCGCGATCTGCTTGCACGACTCCGGGCCGGGGTGCAGCAGGTCGGCCTCGGGGCCGATGTTGCGCTTGAGGCTGGTGACGACCTTCTCCCGGATCGCGTCCAGCGGCGGGTTGGTGACCTGCGCGAACAGCTGGGAGAAGTAGTCGAACAGCAGGCGCGACCGGTTCGACAGCACCGCGATCGGGGTGTCGGTACCCATCGAGCCCAGTGCCTCGCCGCCGGTCTTGGCCATCGGCGTGATCAGCAGGTTCAGGTCTTCGGTGGTGTAGCCGAAGATCTGCTGACGGATCAGCACGCGGTCGTGCGACATGTGCACGTGCGGGCGGTCGGGCAGGTCGGCCAGGCGGCTCACGCCGGCGTCGAGCCACTCCTGGTACGGCTGCGCGGCGGCCAGCTCGGACTTGAGCTCGTCGTCGGTGACGATGCGACCGGCCTCGGTGTCGACCAGGAACATCTTGCCCGGCTGCAGGCGGATCTTCTGGACCACGGTGGAGGGGTCGATGTCGAGGACGCCGACCTCGGAGGCGAGCACGACCAGGCCGTCCTCGGTCACCCAGATGCGACCGGGGCGCAGGCCGTTGCGGTCGAGCACGGCGCCGATCTTCTTGCCGTCGGAGAAGCAGACGGCGGCAGGGCCGTCCCAGGGCTC
>NZ_JBSFNS010000334.1:0-1249 GCF_053587275.1 Amycolatopsis sp. NPDC003676 | reverse complement strand
GCCGAACACCGCCGCTGGCCGGGCCGCCGCGATGCGCCCGCCGCGCGCCCAGCCGCGCCGGGCCGCCGCCGCGCCCCCGCCGCCGGAGCCGAAGTCGCACAAGCTGCGCTGGCTGCTGCTCTCGCTGGCGCTGATCGCCGCGGTCGCCGTCGGACTCGTGGTCGGCTACAAGATGATTCGCAGCAACTACTACGTGGGCGCCGACAACGATCAGGTGGTCGTGATGCGCGGCCTGCCCGGTTCGATCCTCGGCTACTCGATCCACGATGTGGAGCTCACCGGCTGCGTCAACAGCAAGGGTGAGCTGACGCTGGTCGAGGTCGGCGAATCCGCGCCGGCCGGCTGCAAGAAGCTGATGGTCAGCGATCTCAAGCAGACCGGCCGCGATCAGGTCCAGAAGGGCCTGCCGCCGGATTCGCTGGACAAGGCGCGCGACAGCATGAAGCTGCTGCAGAAGGAACTGCTGCCGCCCTGCCCGAAGAAGGAATCGGTGCCCCAGCCCGGCGTGCTGCCCACCGAGCAGCCGCCGGTGACCCCCGGTGGCGCGCCGACACCCGGCCCCGATCAGCCCGCGGCGCCGACCACCACCACGCCTGCCCCGACCACGACGACCGTGCCCCCGACAACTCCGCAGATCTCAGGGGAGAACTGCCGGGTGACGGACTGATGTCCGCTCCGGCACCGCCGTCGGCTGGGGCTTTCCCCAGCCCCCCTGGCGGATTCGCGCCAGCACCACCCCCGTCGACGCGACGCAACCAGGAGTTGCTGCTGCTGGCGGGGGCGGCGGGGATCACGACGGTGTCGTTGTTCATCGTCGAGGCGAGCCAGGAACAGTCGATCACCTGGGACATCGCCAAGTACGGACTGGCTTTTCTCGCGCTGTTCGGTATCGCGCATCTGGCCGTGCGGCGGTTCGCGCCGTTCGCCGACCCACTGCTGCTACCGATCGTGGCGCTGCTCAACGGTTTGGGGCTGGTGCTGATCCATCGGCTCGACCTCGCGGACGCGCAGAAGGCCGCGTACGACTCGAGCCCCATTCCCTCCCCCGATGCCAACCAGCAGATCATGTGGACCGGCCTGGGCATCGTGGTGTTCATCACCCTGCTCATCGTCTTGCGGGACTACCGCACGCTCGCGCGCTACACCTACACCCTAGGCCTGGTCGGCCCCAGCGGAACAAGCACGTCGCGCAGCTGATCATCAGTCGACGCGACGGCCCACAGCTGCAACGCCGCACGGAACATCGGCC
>NZ_JBSFNS010000333.1:0-1249 GCF_053587275.1 Amycolatopsis sp. NPDC003676 | reverse complement strand
GGATCACCGCCGCCGCGCAGGAACGGGAGCGGCTGGCCCGCGAAGTGCACGACGGCGTGCTGCAAGTGCTGGCCTTCATCAAGCGGCGGGGCACCGAGATCGGTGGACCGGCGACCGAACTCGCGCAGCGCGCCGGGGAACAGGAAGTGGCGCTGCGGGTCCTGCTGTCCGAGCAGGCCGAACAGCCGGATTCCGGTGCGGCCGAGGTGGATCTGCGGCCGATGCTCACCGCACGGGCCACGCCGGAGGTCTCGGTGGCGACACCGGGTGACCCGGTGCTGATCGCCAGGACCGCCGCGCAGGAGATCGCCGCCGCCGTGGCCACCGCGCTGTCGAACGTCGACCTGCACGCCGGGCCGGACGCGAAAGCCTATGTGCTGCTGGAGGACACCGGTGACATGCTGGTGGTGAGCGTGCGCGACGACGGGATCGGTATCCCGGCGGGGCGGCTCGCCGCGGCCGAAGCCGAGGGGCGGATGGGGGTTTCCCGCTCCATCGTCGGCCGGGTCGAGGCGCTGGGCGGCACCGCCGAACTGCTGACCGAGGGCGAGGACTTCGGCACCGAATGGGAATTCCGGATTCCGCGCCACCCGGCGCGCTGAGCGAAGGAGCCGCGATGACGGACCAGGCGATCACGGTGATGGTGGTCGACGACCACCCGATGTGGCGCGAGGGCGTCTCCCGCGACCTCACCGAGGCCGGATTCGCCGTCCCCGCGACCGCCGACGGGGTCGGCACCGCTACCCGCCGCGCGGCCGCGGTCCAGCCCGACGTGGTGCTGATGGACATGCAGCTCACCGACGGCAACGGCGCCGCCGCCACCGCCGAGGTGCTGCGGGTCTCCCCGCACAGCCGGGTGCTCGTGCTCTCGGCGTCGGCCGAGCGCGACGACGTGCTCGACGCGATCAAGGCCGGGGCCAGCGGTTATCTGGTCAAGAGCGCGTCGGCCGCCGAGCTGATCGACGCGGTGCGGGCCACCGCCGCCGGGCAGCCGGTGTTCACGCCCGGCCTCGCCGGCCTCGTGCTCGGCGAGTACCGGCGGATGGCGACCGCGCCGACCGCCGCCGACGAACCGCATCGCCCGTCGCTGACCGAGCGGGAGACCGAGGTGCTGCGGATGGTCGCCAAGGGCCTGTCCGCCAAGCAGATCGCCTCGCGGCTCAATCTCTCCCATCGCACCGTGGAGAACCACGTGCAGGCGACGCTGCGGAAACTCCAGCTCGCCAACCGGGTCGAACTCACCCGGTAC